>DATGCY010000700.1:0-4517 GCA_035311385.1 Candidatus Methylomirabilota bacterium | reverse complement strand
CGTGACGGACGGGGTGGTCTTGCCCATCCTGCATCTCAACGGTTACAAGATCGCCAACCCGACCGTGCTCGCCCGCATCAGCCACGAGGAGCTGGACCATCTCTTCCGCGGGTACGGGTACACACCGCACTTCGTCGAGGGACGCGAGCCCGCCGCGATGCACGAGCTGATGGCCTCCACCCTGGATACCGTGATCGCCGAGATCCAGCGCATCAAGGCCGACGCGCGGAAGAAGGGCTTCACAGGGCGGCCCCGCTGGCCGATGATCGTGCTCCGCTCGCCCAAGGGCTGGACCTGCCCCAAGGAGATCGACGGCAAGCGGACCGAGGACTACTGGCGTGCGCACCAGGTCCCCATGGGGGAGATGCACGAGAACCCCGAACACGTGCACATCCTCGAGAAGTGGATGAAGAGCTACCGGCCCACCGAACTCTTCGACGACGACGGACACTTCAAGCCGGAGCTGGCCGACCTCGCCCCTCGCGGCAACCGTCGCATGAGCGCCAATCCCCACACCAACGGCGGCCTCGTCCTGCGCGACCTGCGCATGCCGGCGTTCCGTGACTACGCCGTCTCCGTGTCGTTGCCGGGCGCCACCACCGCCGAGTCCACACGGGTCATGGGCAAGTTCCTCCGCGACGTGATGAAGATGAACCTGGGCTCACGGAACTTCCGGCTCTTCAGCCCCGACGAGAGCAACTCGAACCGCTGGCAAGACGTGCTCGAGGTGACCAACCGCGCCTGGGTGGCAGAGAGGGAGTCGTGGGATGACCACCTCGCCCCCGACGGCCGGGTCATGGAGGTGCTCAGCGAGCACCAGTGCCAGGGCTGGCTCGAGGGTTACCTCCTCACGGGCCGCCACGGGTTCTTCTCCTGCTACGAGGCGTTCATCCACATCATCGACTCGATGTTCAATCAGCACGCCAAGTGGCTCAAGGTGTGCGACGACATCCCGTGGCGCCGCCCCGTCGCCTCCCTCAACTATCTCCTCTCCTCGCACGTGTGGCGGCAGGACCACAACGGGTTCAGTCACCAGGATCCCGGTTTCATCGATCACGTGGTCAACAAGAAGGCGGACGTCGTGCGCGTGTACCTCCCCCCCGACGCCAACTGCCTCCTCTCCGTCACCGACCACTGCCTGCGCAGCCGGAACTACGTCAACGTGGTGGTGGCGGGCAAGCAACCCGCCCCCCAATGGCTGACCATGGACCAGGCCGTCAGGCACTGCGCGGCGGGGGTGGGCATCTGGGAGTGGGCGAGCAACGACCGCGGAGGCGAGCCCGACGTGGTCATGGCCTGCTGCGGCGATGTGCCGACCCTGGAGACCCTGGCCGCGGTGGATCTGCTGCGACGTCATGCCCCGGAGCTGAAGGTGCGCGTCATCAATGTGGTCAACCTCATGACGTTGCAGCCGCCGTCCGAGCACCCGCACGGGCTGTCCGACCACGACTTCGACGCGCTGTTCACCACCGACAAGCCGATCATCTTTGCCTTCCATGGCTACCCATGGCTGATCCATCGGCTCACCTACAAGCGGCACCCGCACGACCACATCCACGTGCGCGGCTACAAAGAAGAGGGGACCACCACGACGCCGTTCGACATGTGCGTCCTGAATGATCTCGACCGATTCCACCTGGTGCAGGATGTGATCGACCGCGTCCCCAAGCTCGGGGCGCGGGCCGCCTACGCCAAGCAGGCTGTGCGCGACAAGCTCATGGAGCACAAGGAATACATCGCAAAGCACGGCGATGACATGCCCGAGATCACGGGCTGGCAGTGGGGACAGGAGGCGAAATCCAGCGGTGTGCGGTCGACGGAGGCCGACAACGTTTGAATCGCCGGGAGGGCCGGCGTGAACGTCTTCCCGATCCGGCACGGTGAGACGGCGTGGAGCCTGAGCGGGCAGCACACGGGGATCGCAGACATCCCGCTGACCGACAACGGTCGTTGGCTCGCGGAGCGGCTGCGGCCGATTCTTGCCCGGGAGACGTTCGCCCTCGTCCTCACTAGTCCCTTGCAGCGAGCTCGTGAAACCTGCGCCCTGGCCGGGCTCGGCGACTGCGCGGTCGTGGATCCCGATCTGGTCGAGTGGAACTACGGCCGCTATGAGGGTCTGACCCCTAGTCAGATTCACCGAGAGGCCCCCGGCTGGCTGATCTTCCGGGATGGATGCCCGGACGGAGAGGCGCCGGAGCAGGTCGGCGAGCGGGTGGATCGAGCCATCGCGCGGGCGCGGACCGCCACGGGTGACGTCGCGCTGTTTGCCCATGGCCACGTGTTGCGCGTGCTCGTCGCGCGCTGGCTTGGCCTGCCCGTGGGCGCGGGGCAGCACTTCTTACTCGGCACAGGCACCCTGAGCGTGCTCGGTTACTATCGCGAGATCCCGGCCGTGAAGGTCTGGAACGGGCCACTCGCCTGACGGTCTGGCCGATTGGACCAAGGAGAATGATATGAGCAGTCCCAAGACAGGGAATGACCCGAAGACATCCCGCGGCCCGGCGATGGAAGAGCTCATCGCCCAGTACGGGTGCGGGTCCATCCAATTCACGGGAACCGGCGATGCTCTCTACGAGCGACATCTTTTCTTCGACAACGTGCTCGATCCCGCGGAGGTGGACGCCCGGGAGCGGTACGAGGCGGTGGCGCACTCCGTGCGCGACGTGCTCTCCCAGCGCTGGGTGCGCACGGAGCAGGCCTACGAGCGGGAGAACCCCAAGCGCGTCTATTACTTGTCCATGGAGTTTCTCATCGGCCGCTCCCTCGCCAACAACATCATGAATCTCCGGCTCGACCCCATGGTCCAGCGTTTCGCGGAGACCCAGCGCCTCGACTGGCTTGGCCTCCTCGAGGAGGAGCCCGACGCGGGGCTGGGCAACGGCGGCCTGGGTCGCCTCGCCGCGTGTTTCATCGAATCGATGGCGACCATGGCGCTGCCCGCCATGGGCTACGGACTGCGCTACGAGTACGGCATCTTCAAGCAGGCCATCGTGACCGGCTGGCAGCAGGAGCAGCCCGACAACTGGCTGCGTCGTCCTGATCCATGGGAGGTCTCCCGGCCGGAAGAGCAGGTGGAGATCCCCCTCGGCTGCTCGTTCGAAGTACGCGGGGGAACCCTAGCGGCGATCGCGGGCCGGCCGTCGCGCCTGGTCGGGCTGCCCTACGATCGCCCCGTGGTGGGCTACGGGGGCAAGACGGTGAACACGCTCCGCTTGTGGGCGGCCGCCGCCCACCAGGCGTTCGATTTCCAGGCCTTCAGCCATGGCGACTTCGTGAGCGCGCTGGCCGAGCGCCTGGCCGCCGAGTCCCTGACGCGCGTGCTCTATCCCGACGACTCCACGAGCATGGGGCAGGGCCTCCGCTTTGTGCAGGAGTACTTCCTGGTCGCCTGCTCGCTGGCCGATCTCGTGCGCCGCTTCCGCCGGAACAATGCCGACTGGGGCGCGCTTCCCCACAAGGTCGCCATCCAGCTCAACGACACGCACCCGAGCCTGGCCGTCCCCGAGCTGATGCGCATCCTCCTCGACGAGGCGCACCTGCCATGGGACGAGGCCTGGAGCCTCACCCGCGGCACCCTCGCGTACACGAACCACACCCTCCTGCCCGAGGCCTTGGAGAAGTGGCCGCTCGCCTGGTTCGAGCGGCTCCTGCCGCGGCAGCTCGAGATCGTGCTCGAGATCAACCGTCGCCTCGGCGACGAGGCGCGCGCCCGCTTCCCCGGCGACCTCGGACGTGTCGAGCGGGTGAGCCTCGTCGAGGAAGGCGCCGAGCGCAAGATCCGCATGGCCAACCTCGCCATCGTGGGCTCGCACAGCACCAACGGCGTGGCGGCCATCCACTCGGGGCTGCTGCGCACCCAGACGGTGAAGGACCTCGCTGAGCTCTACCCAGAGCGGTTCAACAACAAGACCAATGGGGTGACGCCACGGCGCTGGCTCCTCCTCGCCAATCCCGCCCTCGCAGGCTGCATTACCGAGGCCATCGGGCCCGCGTGGATCACTGATCTCGCCGAGCTGGCGAAGCTCGGCCCTCTCGCCGGTGATGCGGGCTTCCGGGACGCGGTGCGGCGGGCCAAGCGCGAGGCGAAGGCGCAGTTCGCCCGGTGGGTCAAGGCGACGACGGGCGTGACGGTGGACCCGGACTCGATCTTCGATAGCCAGGTCAAGCGCATCCACGAGTACAAGCGGCAGCTCCTCAACGCGCTGCGGGTCATCGTGCTCTACGATCGCCTCCGGCAGGCGCCGACCACCGAGATGGCGCCGCGGACATTCTTCTTCGCGGGCAAGGCCGCCCCCGCCTACCACCTGGCCAAGGTCATCATCAAGCTCCTCAACAATGTGGCCGGCACCATCGACGGTGATCCCGCGGTGCGCGGCCGCCTCAAGGTGGTCTTCCTCCCCGAGTACTGCGTGTCCATGGCCGAGCGGCTCATTCCCGCCACCGAGGTGTCGAATCAGATCTCCACGGCGGGCTACGAGGCCAGCGGCACCAGCAACATGAAGTTCATGATGAACGGC
>DATGCY010000699.1:0-3288 GCA_035311385.1 Candidatus Methylomirabilota bacterium | reverse complement strand
GCCGTCCGCACCTCCACCCCGCGCACCCGTCCGCCGTGGGCGTCGATGCGCACCACCTCGCCCTCGACGAGCCGCACCCCATGGAGGCGCGCCTGCTCGAGGAGATACATGCCCAGCTGCTGGCCACTGAACCACCCGCAGCGCCGCGCGTGCAGCAGCGCGATCGTGTCGGCGGCAAGCCACGGATAGTGCCGCCTGATGAGCGAGGGCTCGGTGATGATGTCCGTGCCTCGTAGCGTGCGGTCGAAGCCCTCGGCGGCCGAGAGCTGGTAGTCGCTCGATGCCGTGGTGTGATGCCGCACCGGTCCCGCCCCCAGATGGGCCGCTTCCTCGGCGGCGGCGACGAAGGTGCCCACGCGCGGCTCGGAGGCGGTGGCGAAGAGATAGCCGCGACGGTTGAGGAGGAACACGTTGCCGCTCTCGACGGCCAGCTCCTCGAGGAGATCGATGCTCCGGTCCATGAGGGCGACCATGTCGTTGCCGGGACCGGGCCACCAGTTGCGATAGCACTCGGCCGACTTGTCGCTGGTGAGGGTGAGGGGCGGGCGCTCGTCGACGATCACGATGTCGCGCAGGCCCCGGCGCACGGCCAAGTGGTAGGCGGCGGCAACGCCCGCGATGCCGGCGCCGCGGATCACGATCTCCGCTGAGCTCTGGGCCATGTCGACGGCCAGCATACCTCACCCGGATGCTCGACGCTGTCACGACGCTGTGATAGGCTTGCCGCCTCATGGCTCGGCCAGACTCCGCCTGGTCCAGGCGTGTGCAATGACCTCGGCCACCTCTACGGCCCCCCTCAACGCCTCCTGGCACTGGAACCTCGACCCCTCCGCCGACGGTGTAATTCTCCGCCTCTCCGGATCCTGGCGCATGCAAAACGATCTGCCCGCCGCGTCGGAAGTCGAGCACGGTCTGGGCGCGGTCTCCACGGGACGCCGCCTCCGCTTCGACGCGCGCGAGGTCACCGCGTGGGACTCGGGTTTCCTCGTCTTCATCCTCAACGTGCTCGATGCCGCCAAGACCCTGGGCTTCACGGTGGACCGCGGGGGACTGCCCGAGGGCGTTCGCAAACTCCTCGACCTGGCCGCGGCGGTGCCCGAACGCGACACGAAGCGCGGAGGCGCTCCAGATCCCTTCGTCACTCGCCTGGGGAAGTCGTCCCTGTCGGTGCTGGCGGGGGCGCGCGCCATGATCACGTTCCTCGGTGAAGCCACTGTCGCCCTTGCCCACGCCGCCGTCGGTCGCGCGCGCTTTCGGCGCGTCGACCTCATGCTCAATATCCAGGAGGCGGGAGCGAGCGCGCTCGGCATCGTCTCTCTCATCAGCTTCCTGATCGGTCTCATCCTAGCTTTCGTGGGCGCCATCCAGCTGCGACAGTTCGGTGCCCAGATCTACATCGCGGACCTCGTCGCCATCGGTATGGCGCGAGAGATGGGGGCCATGATGGCTGCCATCATCATGGCAGGGCGTACGGGGGCGGCCTATGCGGCTCAGCTCGGAACCATGAGGGTCAACGAAGAGATCGACGCCCTGAGCACCATGGGCATCTCGCCCTTCGAGTTCCTGGTGCTGCCGCGCATGCTGGGTCTCATCCTCATGATGCCGGTGCTGACCATCTACGCCAACCTCGTGGGCATCCTCGGCGGCGCCGTGGTGGGGGTGGGCATGCTCAAAGTCGGCCTCATCCCGTACTGGAACCACACCTTGAATGCGGTGACGCTGGCGGACTTCGCGGCGGGCCTGATCAAGAGCGTGATCTTCGGTGTGCTCATCGCCATCGCCGGCTGCATGCGCGGCATGCAGTCCGGCCGCAGCTCGGCCGCGGTGGGGCTGGCCGCTACCTCGGCCGTGGTCACCGGGATCGTTTTCATCATCGTCTCCGATGCCATTCTCACCGTGGTCTATGACGCCATCGGCTTCTAGCGGCGAGGCCGAGCCCCGCATCCGCGTGGTGGGCCTGACCATGGCCTACGGTGACTTCGTGATCCAGCACGATCTGACCTTCGACGTCACGCGCGGCGAGGTCTTCATCATCATGGGGGGGAGCGGGTGTGGCAAGAGCACGCTGCTCCGCCATCTCATCGGCCTGATCCGCCCCTCCAAGGGCGAGGTGTTCTTCGACGGGGCGAGCTTCTGGGGCGCCGACGACGAGCGACGGCAGCTCATGCTTCGCCGCTTCGGTGTGCTCTACCAGAGCGGGGCGCTCTGGAGCTCGATGACCCTGGCGGAGAACGTCGGTCTGCCCTTGGGTGAGTTCACGGATCTCTCCCCGAGCCAGATCCGCGAGATCGCCTCCCTCAAGCTCTCCCTGGTAGGCCTGGGGGGCTTCGAGGATTTCTACCCCTCGGAGATCAGCGGGGGGATGCAGAAGCGCGCGGGCCTCGCCCGGGCCATGGCCCTCGATCCTGACATTCTTTTCCTCGACGAGCCCTCGGCCGGCCTTGATCCCGTCAGCTCGCGGCTCCTCGACGACCTCATCCTCCAGCTCCGAGACAGCCTCAAGTGCACGGTGGTGGTCGTCACCCACGAGCTGGCCAGCATCTTCACGATCGCCGACGACTCAGTGTACCTGGACGCAGAGACGCGGACCATGCTCGTGCAAGGCAATCCCCGCACGCTGCTCGCTGAGTCCAAGAACCCCAAGATCCACGCATTTCTCACGCGGGGAGGGCAGGAAAGCGAGCGGGCGCCGGCCGGGAACCGGAGTGGCGTCCTCCCGGGAGGCACGGCATGAGCAAGCGAGCGAACCCGACGGCCGTTGGAGCCTTCGTGCTGGCGGCGCTGGCGCTGGTGGTCGTCGGCATCGTGGTCCTCGGCGGGCTCCAGCTCTTCAAGAAAGAGTGGCCCTTCGTGATGTTCTTCGAGGGATCCCTGACTGGGCTCGACGAGGGCTCACCCGTCGTGATCCGGGGGGTCAAGATCGGAACCGTGTCGCGGATCCGTCTATTCGCCACGGCACCTGGACAGGAACCGCTGATCGGCGTGTACGTCAACATCGATCCCTCCCTCCTGCCCAAGGGCGGTGAGGTGCAGGGGGAGAAACGCGAGCTCGCCATCGCGGACCTGATCAAGCAGGGTCTCAGGGCACAGCTCCAGACGCAGAGCCTGCTCACGGGCCAGCTCCTCGTGTACCTCGACTTCTTCCCCGACTTCCCAGCCGTGTTTGCTCGCCGCGATCCTACGGTGCAGGAGATTCCCACGATACCGACCACCCTCGCCCGGCTCCAGGCTCGCCTGGAGGCCCTCCTGGACACCATCGGCAAGGTCAACCTTAACGAATTGACGGTG
>DATGCY010000698.1:0-2638 GCA_035311385.1 Candidatus Methylomirabilota bacterium | reverse complement strand
CGGGATAGGCGGCAGGCTGATTCGTGTAGCGTCGCTCCGACTCCTGCGTCCGCGGATGATGCAGGAGCACGGTGAAGAGCTTGTGGCCGATCACTGCGGCCATGCCGAGGTCGAGGGCGCGAAAGCCCGTCTCGGGCTGTTTCGGCTCCTGCATGGCGCGGGCGACCGCCTCGAGGTGGCGCAGAGGATCGACGCGAGGGGATCGGTTCATGGGCGCTCCGACGTCGGGGCAACGGGGAGGGCGATGCGCGGCAGGCGCTCCGGCAGGAGTCCGGCGGGCCGCAGGCGCAGGACGAGGATCAGGCTCACACCGATGACGAATTCGCGCACGGCGGCGACCTGCACGGGCGCGAGGCCGGGCAGCCACGCCGTGGCGAAGCGGGTGGATTCGAGGAAGAACACCACGAGGCCGGCGCCGAGCACGGCGCCCCAGTTGTTGCCCGTGCCCCCGGCGGTGAGAGCGAGGACGACGTAGATGGTGACGAGGGGCACGAAGGCATCGGGGGCGATGAACGACGTATAGTGCGCGTAGAGCCCGCCGGCCAGCCCGAGGATGGCCGCGGAGAGGGCGAAGGCCTCCACCTTGAAGCGCCGCACGGGTTTGCCCGCGACCTCCGCAACCTGCTCGTCGTCACGGATCGCCCGCAACACGCGGCCGTAGGGCGAGCGCCGCAGTCGCTCGAGCACGAACAGCACTGCCGCGACGGCGAGCGCGACCAGGCTCAAGTAGAGCAGATTGAATTCGGCCGGAGTGAGGCGCCCGCGCCACGGACCGGGAATTCCCGAGATGCCATCGGTGCCGTGGGTGAGCCAGATCTCATTGCTCGCGACGAGCCGGACGACCTCGGAGAAGCCGAGGGTGATGATGGCGAGGTAGTCGCCGCGCAACCGCGCCGTGGTCAACGCCATGCCCCAGCCCGCTCCCGCCGTGGCCACCGCGGCGAGGCCGAGGCCAACGATCATGGGCACGCCTAGCTTTAGCGCGGCCAGGGCCGCCACGTAGGCGCCAAGTGCGTAGAAGCCGACGAGCCCGAGATTGATCATGCCGCCCATGCCCCAGATCACGTTGAGCCCAAGGGCAAGGAGAGCGTAGAGGCCCGCGTAGGTCGCCATAGCCACGAGGTAGTTGCTAATAGGCGCGCTCTCCGAGGATGCCGCGAGGGCGCAGGGTGAGGACGAGGAGGATGGCCGCGAAGCCCACCGCCGTGCGGTAGGCGGGAGAGAGGGCGAGGAGCGAGAGCTCCTCGGCGAGGCCGATGGACAGCGCCCCCACCACCGCGCCGGGAATGCTGCCGAGCCCGCCCACTACCGCGGCGGCGAAGACGGAGAGGATGACGCGAAAGCCCGTGAGAGGATCGATGGTGGTGTCGAGCCCGATGAGCATCCCGCCCACGCCTGCGAGTCCCATGCCCACGAAGTTCACGAGGCGCGCCACCGCATCGGCGTTGATGCCCTTGAGCCCGGCGAGCTGGGGGTTGTCGGCTACTGCACGCATGGACTTGCCCGTGCGTGTGAAGGCGAGGAAGCCGAACAGCGCGCCCATGGCCACCACGGCGAGGACGAAGTTCTGCACCTGCTGCGGCCCGATGCGAAGGCCCGCCCACTGCCAGTCGCGGCGTATGGGCAGGTCGTAGCCGCGAAGATCGTTGCCGAACACGAAGCGCAGCACGCTCTCCAAAGCGATGCTGAGCGCGATGGCGGCGATGGCCGCGGTGAGCGCCCCCGAGGGCCGGAGCGGCTTCAGGACGAGCTCGTCGTTGAGCACCCCCGCCGCTCCTGCCACCAGAAAGGCCAGACCCACGCAGGGGGCGGCGGGCAGGCCGGCTACGGTATTGGCCACGTAGCCCGCGAAGGCACCGATGGTGGCATGCGAGGCCACGGTGAAGTTGGGGAAGCGCAGCACCGCGTAGATGGCGGTGAAGCCGATGGCCGGCACGGCAAGGATGGTGCCGGCCACGAGGCCGTTCACCACGAGCTGAAGGATCTGCGTGAGCAGGAGCGATCCCGCGCGTCAGGCGATCTTGAGGAGCTTGAGCTTGCCCTTCTCGGCCTGCTCGTAGCGGAACTTCGTGTCGAGGATGTCTCCCGACTCCGTGAAGTCACAGGGCCCGCTCGCCCCCTCGTAGTTGATGTCCTTGTTCTGGGCGAGGAGCTTGAGCCCGTCCACCGCGCTGTCCACCTTGATCCCCGGCCCCTGCGAGATCTTGCGGAGGTTGTCCTTGATGGCGGTGCCCGTCGCCTCGCGAGCACGGGCGATGGCCAGGCACATCAGGCTCGCGTGATCGTGGCACTGTGCGGAATAGGGATCCACGTCCTCCACCCCGAGCGCCTTGGCCAAGCGCTTGTAGGTCGCGGAATCGATCGAGGGCGACGGCGAGATGACATAGATGCCGTCGGTCACGTCGGTCGGCAGCGAAGCGAGGAGCTTCGCGTTGGCGGCATAGCCCTGTGCGATGCGCTGGCCCGTGTAGCCCGCCTTGTAGAGGTCCTTCATCAGCACGGTGAGGTCGGGGGTGTAGCCGTTGAGGTAGATCATGTCGGGCATGGCGCGCAGAGCCTGGTCGATCTCGGAACGGAAGGTGGTCTTGTCCTTGTCGTAGATGACCTGCCCGACCACCTGCGCGCCGCCCTTGGGCAA
>DATGCY010000697.1:0-5717 GCA_035311385.1 Candidatus Methylomirabilota bacterium | reverse complement strand
CAAGCAGGGCAAGACGGAAGGCCTGCTCCTCCTGCCCATCGCTCTCTCCCCGAACCTTCAGGGGCAGGGGCGTGACGCGCAGTCCCGGGTCAATGTCCACGACAAGACGGTGGTGCTGCCGCCCAAGGAGACCGCCTATGGATCCATCGAAGGTCTGATGAACCACTTCATGCTCGTCATGGACGGCTACGGCATCCGCCCGCCCGCCGGTGAGGCGTACTTCGCCGCGGAGGGCGCCAATGGCGAGCTCGGCTTCTATGTCGTGTCCGACGGCGGCGACCGGCCCTATCGCGTGCGCTGCCGTCCCCCTTGCCTGCCGCCCGTGGCCGCCCTGCCGCGGATGATCGAGGGTCAGATGGTCGCCGACATCATTCCCACCTTCGGCTCCGTCAACATGATCGGCGGAGAGCTCGACCGGTGAGGCACGCGCCGGAGCGAGGCGGGCGATGAGCGACGCGCGGAATCCCCAGTTCACGGCCGAGCAGCTGGCCGAGGTGCGGCGGCTCCAAGGGCTCTATCCCGACCGCCGCGGCGCCCTCCTGCCCGTCCTCCATCTCGCCCAGGACACCTTCGGCTACATTTCCCTCGAGGTCGAGGAGTACGTGGGCGGGCTGTTCGAGCTTTCCCCCGCGCACGTGCACGAGGTGGTGACGTTCTACACGCTGTTCTTCCAGAAGCCCAAGGGCCGGCACGTGGTGTCGGTCTGCCACAATATCTCCTGCTACCTCATGAACGCCAAAGGCATCATCCAGCACGTCGGAGAACGACTGGGGATCGAACCGGGGGAGACCACACCCGACGGCCGCGTCACCTTCCTCACCGTGGAGTGTCTCTGCGCGTGCGAGCAGGCGCCCATGATGCAGGTGGATGAGCGCTACGAGGGCAACCTGACCAACGAGAAGGTCGACCGCATCCTGGACGGGCTTCGCTGATGGCCGAAAAGATCTTCACGCGCAACTTCCACCTGTCCGACTCGCACACCCTCGCTCGCTACAAGGAGACGGGGGGCTACACCGCGCTCGCCAAGGCCTTTGGCATGGAGCCCGCTGCCATCGCGGAGGAGGTGAAGAAGTCGAACCTCCGCGGGCTCGGCGGCGCGGCGTTCCCCACGGGCATGAAGTGGGGCTTTATCCCCAAGGGGTCGACGGCGCCCCGCTATCTCGTCATCAATGCCGACGAGGGAGAGCCGGGTACGTTCAAGGACCGCTACCTGATGGAGCGCGACCCGCACGCCCTGATCGAGGGCATGATCATCTCGGGGCGCGCCATCGGCTCGCGCCTGGGCTTCGTGTACATCCGCGGCGAGTACGTGCAGCCCTGGCGGGTGCTCGACGGGGCCGTACGCGAGGCCTATGCGGCGGGACTCCTCGGCAAGAACATCCAGGGATCGGGCGCCGACTTCGACGTGGTGCTCCACCGCGGGGCCGGGGCCTACATCTGCGGCGAGGAGACGGGCCTTCTCTCGTCCCTCGAAGGCAAGAAAGGATGGCCCAAGATCAAGCCACCCTTCCCCGCCGTAAAGGGGGCCTTCGGCCATCCCACCATCGTCAACAACGTCGAGACCATCATGGCCGTGCCCCCCATCATCAACCGGGGCGCGGAGTGGTTCGCCGGGCTCGGCACCAAAAGCCAGGGGGGCACGCGGGTCTACTCCGTGTCCGGACACGTGGAGAAGCCCGGCATCGTCGAGGCACCCGTGTCGGTGACGCTCCGGCAGCTGATCTACGACCACTGCGGCGGCATTCGCGGCGGGCGCAAGCTAAAGGGTGTGGTGCCCGGCGGCTCCTCCGCAGCCATTCTCACTCCCGACGAGATCGACATCCCCATGGACGCCGACGGACCCAAGACGAAGGGCTCCATGATCGGCTCCGCCGGCGTCATCGTGATGGACGAGACGGTGTCCATTCCCGAGGCCCTCATGGTCGTCGCGCGCTTCTACGCCCACGAGAGCTGCGGCCAGTGCACGCCCTGCCGCGAGTCCACGGGCTGGATCTACAAGATGACGAAGCGGATCGTCGAGGGGAAGGGACGCAAGGAAGACCTCGACACCATCCTCGACGTGGCCAAGCGGGGCGGGGGCACCACGATCTGCGCCTTTTACGACGGCGCCATCGGCCCCTACATCAGCTACATCGAGAAGTACCGCTCGGAGTTCGAGGACCTGATCCGGAGCGGGGCTCCCGCGGAGTCGACGTCCCATGCCTAAGCTGACCGTCAACGGGAAGGCCATCGAGGTGCCGGAGGGGACCAACCTCATCGAGGCGGCCCGGATGGCCGGGGTCGAGGTGCCGCACTACTGCTACCATCCGAGCCTCTCCATTGCCGGCCAGTGTCGTCTCTGCATGGTGGACATCGAGAAGGTGCCGCGGCCGCAGATCGCGTGCAACACGCAGGCCGCGGAAGGCATGGTCGTCGACACGGAAACCCCGCGCGTCAAGGACACGCGGCGGTCAATGATGGAGTTCCACCTGATCAATCACCCGCTGGACTGCCCGGTGTGCGACCAGGCCGGGGAGTGCTTCCTGCAGATCTACTACATGAAGCACGGCCTCTACGACCCGCGCATGGTCGACGAGAAGGTGCACAAGCCCAAGGCGGTGCCCCTGGGACCGCACGTCATCCTCGACGCCGAGCGCTGCATCCTCTGCTCACGCTGCGTTCGCTACTGCGACGAGGTGACCCATACCGGCGAGCTCGGCATCTTCCACCGGGGCGATCACTCCGAGATCGGTCTCTTCCCCGGCCAGGCTCTCGACAACAAGTACTCGGGCAACGTCATCGACATCTGTCCGGTGGGCGCCCTCACCGACCGTGACTTCCGCTTCAAGGTGCGCGTGTGGTACCTCGACACGGCCAAAAGCGTGTGCAACGGCTGCGCGCGCGGCTGCAATATCGAGGTCCACACCAACAAGCACCGCCCCCACCACAACGAGGGCCGGCGGGTGGCCCGCCTCAAGCCGCGTTTCAACGCCGAGGTCAACACGTGGTGGATCTGCGATGCCGGCCGCTACGGCTTCCGCTGGATCGACGACAAGAGCCGCCTCCGCCAGCCCCAGCACCGTGCGGGGTCGCAGGGCACGGACGTGTCGTGGGATCGCGCCCTCCAGGAAATGGTGACCGTGCTCGGCCGCTATCCTGCGGCGGAGATCGGCATCCTCGCCTCCCCGCAGATGTCCAACGAGGATCTCTGGACCCTCAAGCGGCTCGCCGATCACCTGGGCGTGAAGAACCTGGACTTCCGCGTGCCGCCCGCGGTGCCGGGCGACCAGGACGAGTTCCTGATCCGCGCGGACAAGAATCCGAACACCCGCGGTGCCGAGCTGTGCGGCATTGCCCCCGCCTCCGGTGGGCTCGACGCGGCGGGGATGCTGCGCGCCGCGCGGGACAAGCGCCTGAAGCTGCTCTGGATCTTCCACCACGATCTGGGGACGTCGGCCTGGCCGGAGGCAGAGGTGTTGTCCGCGCTCGACGGCGTGGAGGTGGCCATCTTCCAGGGCACCAACGCCAACGACGTCTCGGCGCGGGCCCACCTCGTCCTTCCCAGCGCCGCCTACGTCGAGCGCGAGGGCACCTTCACAAACTTCCAGGGCCGCGTCCAGCGCTTCCGGACCGCCGTTCCGCCCCTCGGCGAGGCGTGGCCCGACTGGATGATCCTGTCCTTCATCGGCAAGGCCCTCGGCTTTCAGGACCCCGTGTGCACGGCGGAACGGGCCGAGCAGGTCTTCAACGCGCTGGCCGCCGGCGTGCCGGCCTTCGCGGGCATGACGTACCGGACGATCGGCGACACGGGTGCCATGGTGAAGGCATGACGGGAGTGGGTTTCGATCTCCTCCTCCAGGCCATTCCCGTGGCCTTCATCATGTTCGTGGTGCTCAACTTTGGCGGCATCCTCACCTGGGTGGAGCGGAAGCAGTCCGCCATCATGCAGGATCGGTTGGGCGCCAATCGCGCGAGTATCTTCGGCATCCGCATCCTGGGTCTCCTCCACCCGTTGGCCGATGCCATCAAGATGCTGACCAAGGAAGACTTCATGCCGGCGCGGGCGGACCGGCTCATGTTCAAGCTGGCGCCGTTCGTCTCTGTCTTCTTCGCCCTGGGCGCCTTCGCCTCCATTCCTTTCGGCGACACCCTGACCATTGCGGGCCGGCAGATCCAGCTCCAGGCGGTGACGCTCAACGTGGGCATCCTCTACGTGCTGGCCATGCTCTCCCTCGGCATCTACGGCTTGATGATGGCGGGCTGGGCCTCTGCCAACAACTATGCTCTCCTCGGCGCGCAGCGCGCGACCGCCCTCATGATATCCGCGGAGGTCGCCATCGGCGCCTCCATCATGGGCGTGGTCATGGTCTACGGCTCATTGAACATGCAGGAGATCGCGCGCGGGCAGGGGCTGCCCCTGCTCCCGCAGTATTTCGGGAACTGGATTCCCGCCTGGGGCATCCTCACCCAGCCGCTGGCCTTCGTGCTCTTCCTCACCGCGGGCATCGCCGCCACCAAGCGCATTCCCTTCGACATGCCCGAGGGGGAGTCGGAGATCATCGGTTACTTCGTGGAGTACAGCGGGATGAAGTTCGGCATGTTCGCCATGGCGGATTTCCTCGAAACGGTGGTGATCGCAGGCATGACCACCGCGCTCTTCCTGGGCGGTTGGCAGGTGCCCTATCTGAGAGCGGCGGGCTTCGCTTTTCCGTGGGGCTTGGAGGTCTCGCTCCCTCCGCTCCTCGTCACCGCGCTCCAGGTGATCGCCTTCCTCACCAAGGTCGTGGTGATGATCTGGTTCCTCATGCTCATCCGCTGGACGCTGCCGCGCTTCCGCTACGATCAGGCCATGCGCCTCGGCTGGCTGGGACTCTTCCCGCTGTCCATTCTCAACATCGTGATCACCGGGCTCGTCCTTCTCCTGCTCGGGAAGGCGGCCTGACCATGAGCTCGCCCTACCAGACCAGCAACACGCCGGCGGATCCGAAGCACTCGAGCCGCCTGGGCGCGGTGCAGCGCTTCTATCTCCTCGAGGTGCTGTCCGGGCTCAAGCTCACGGGCGTCCGCTTCTTCGCGAACATGCTGCGGCACACCCTGCACACCGTGTTCGGGCTCAAGAACGTGCGGGGGGCGGTGACCATCCAGTACCCGGATGAGCGGCGGCCCTACGCGGCGCGGCTCCGCAGCCTGCATCGGCTGGTGCGGCGGGAGGACGGCTCCCCCCGGTGTGTCGCCTGCATGATGTGCGAGACGGTGTGCCCCGCGCACTGCATCTACATCGTGGCCACCGAGCATCCCAATCCCGAGATCGAGAAAGTGCCCGAGCGCTTCGACATCGACCTCGGCAAGTGCGTGTTCTGCGGGTACTGCGTCGAGGCCTGCCCGGAGGACGCCATCCGCATGGACACGGGCATCCTGGAGTTCTCGTCGTTCAGCCGCGGCGGCATGATCTATACGAAGGAGATGCTGCTCTCCCTCGATGCCGCGGGGCCGCACGGCGTACCGACTTCGCCCGTACCCATACCGGCCGACCGGCCCATGCCGGCGATGCGGAGCGCCTCCTCGTGACGACGGCCGGCCAGATCGCCTTCTGGATTCTCGCGGTGATGGCCGTCGCCTCCGCCGCAGGCGTGGTCCTGCGCCGGAACCCGATCCACAGCGCGCTCTTCCTCGTGGTGCACCTAGCCACCCTCGCCGCCTTCTTCCTCAAGATGCGGGCGGAGTTTCTCGCCACCGCC
>DATGCY010000696.1:0-2344 GCA_035311385.1 Candidatus Methylomirabilota bacterium | reverse complement strand
GCAGGGCATGTTCCGTTTGCTCCTGCCCCGCTCGCTCGACGGCGCCGAGATCGACCCCGTCACCTTCGTGACGGTGATCGAGGAGATCGCCAAGGCCGACGCGAGCACCGCGTGGTGTCTGTGTCAGGCCTCGGGCTGCTCGATGGCCGCCGCCTATCTGGCGCCCGACGTGGCATGGGAGATCTTCGGCAAGGACCGGCGCTCCGTGCTCGCCTGGGGACCGGGACCGGACGCCCGCGCGGTCACTGTCGATGGCGGTTATCGCCTCAGCGGCTTGTGGAGCTTCGCCAGCGGTTGCCGTCACGCCACCTGGCTCGGAGGGCATGCGCCCATCTGCGAACCCGACGGATCATTCCGCCGAAACAGTGCGGGCAAGGTGGTCGAGCGTACGCTGCTCATCCCCGCCGACGAGGCGCAGATCGTGGACGTGTGGCACGTGAGCGGGCTCAAGGGCACCGGGAGCGACGCCTTCACGGTCACCGACGTCTTCGTCCCTCACGAGTACTCGATCTCGCGCGACGATCCCGCGGAGCGGCGCCAGCCCGGACCGCTCTACTGTTTCCCCGCGGGCTCCCTCTACGCCTCGGGCTTCGCCGGGGTGGCCCTCGGCATCGCGCGTCGCATGCTGGATTCCTTCCGCGCTCTCGCCACCGAGAAGACGCCGCGAGGCTTCAAGCGCCCCCTCGCCGAGAACGCGGTGATTCAGTCCCAAGTGGCGCAGGCGGAAGCGCAGCTCCGATCCGCGCGCCGCTTTCTCCTGGGATCTCTGGACGAGATCTGGCGCGCGGTGGGCAGCACGGGTATCCTCACCCTCGATCAGCGCGTGCTCATCCGGCTCGCCTCGACCTACGCCATCCACCAGGCGAAAGGGGTGGCCGACATGACGCACCATGCAGCGGGGGCCACCGCCATCTTCGTGGAGAGCGCGTTCGACCGCGGGTTCCGCGACATCCACGCCGTGACCCAGCAGCTCCAGGGACGGCAGGCGCACTTCGAGACGGTGGGTCGTTTCCTCTTCGGGCTCGAGCCCGACACCACCTTCCTGTAGAGACCTCCAGAAGGAGAGATCAATGGATCGCAAGCGCGTCGGCATTCTGATTTTTCCCGATGTCGAGGTGTTGGATTTCTGCGGACCCTTCGAGGTGTTCTCGGTGACGCGGCTCAACGAGGAAGCCCGCCGGGAAGAGCCGTCGCCCTTTGAGGTGCTGCTGGTCGCGGAGCGCATGGACACCGTGGTCGCTACGGGCGGCCTCAAGGTCGTACCGGACGTGACCATCGACAGGTGCCCGCCTCTCGACATCCTCGTGGTGCCGGGCGGCTGGGGCACGCGCACCGAGGTTCACAATCAGCGCTTGATCGACTGGATCGGGGAGCGCGGGCGCTCGGTGGAGACGCTCACCTCGGTCTGCACCGGCTCCATGCTGCTCGGTCAGGCCAAGCTGCTGGACGGGCGGCGGGCCACCACGCACTGGCGCTCGCTGTCCCGGATGCGCGACGCCTTCCCCGCGGTGACGGTGGAGGAGAAGCTCCACGTGGTGGAGGACGGCCATGTCGTCACGTCCGCCGGCATCTCGGCGGGCATCGACATGGCGCTCCGCATCGTCATCCGCTACTGCGGTGAGGCGGTGGCGCGCGCCACCGTGCGCAACATGGAGTATCCGTTCCCGGACGACAACTCGCGGAGGGTGTAGGACCGCCCCTCACCCTGCCCACTCCCCCTTTTGGGGGCGAGGGAACTTCGCATCCCTCTCCCCTCTAGGGAGAGGGCAGGGGTGAGGGGGAGAATCAGAAAGGCGCGCGCTAGACCTTCTCGAAGGACAAACGCTTCACCTTGTCCATGTTGGTGCCTTCGATGCGGATGAGCCGCGTGGCGCCTTCGCGGCGCGGTGAATGCACGTCACCCACGTTGTAGACCTTGGCCATTCCGGGCTTGAGCGGGTACTCGCGCGCGCGGCGTACCTTGCCGGCCTTGTCCTTCGTGGCAGGCTCGATCACCGTCCAGTCGCTCATCATCGTCTCGCCCCGCGCCTGGCCGTAGATCGCCCACGACGGGCCGTGATCGTGCGGCTGGCTCTCCTTGGCCCCGTTGTAGGAGTGCGCGAGGATGCAGAAGCCGAGCTCGGGGTCTTCGTAGAGAATCTTACGCTCCGGGACGTCGTCGCCGAGATGCTTGGCGAGGAACGATTCATCCACCAGCACCTCCTGGACGACGGCGCAGACCTTGTCGCGTCCTTTCGGCCCGGGGTCTTCCTTGAGGATGCGGTGCACAGTATCGGAGAACTGCTCGAGGTTGTATCCCATGGGCTTGACCTCCTCGTCATTTGATACTCTCTTCGCGCCCGCT
>DATGCY010000695.1:0-7246 GCA_035311385.1 Candidatus Methylomirabilota bacterium | reverse complement strand
TGCGAGGCGGGCGACTGCGTGGAGACCGGGATCTGATTCCAGAAGCCGTTCCACTGGCCGGAGATCTGGGGGAGCTGCGGAGACAGGGCGATGGCGATGTTCTGAAGCTGTGCCTGGTAGTCGCTGATGCGGGCCATGATGATCGGCTGGTTGTCCAGCGCGATCTTCACCGCATCGTCCATGCTCAGGACCTTGCCCTTCGTCTCCTCGGGAGTGGGGAAGGGGCGGATGCCACCCGGGGGGGGAAGGAACTCGCGCGGGAGCTGCTGCATCGTCTGGCCCGTTGCCCCGGGGATGGCGCCCGTGCCTGGCGGAGGCTGATCGGGATTCGTGGGGCTGATCGTCATCGGCGGCACCGGCACACCCATCGGAGGCGGCGTTCCTGGCGTGATGGTGCCGGGCGACGTCGCGGGCGGCGGCGAAGGCGGAGCGGGCAGGGGCGGCCTTTCCGGGATCGGGGGTGTGCCGGGCACCGGCGGCGTGCCCCCGGGGAGCGGCGAGGGCTGCTGCACCTGGGCGAGGCTTGACAGGGGGAGACACAGCACGCTCGCCACGCCGACGATGGCGGCGACGAGACGCCCGCGAGTCATGCGAGGCCGCCTTCGAGGACGGCGCTACCCTCGACGCCTTCCAGCCGACGCGGGAAGCGCTCCTCCAGCATGAGATAGAGGGTGGGGATGAGGAGCAGCGTGAGGACGGTCGAGACGACGAGGCCGCCGATGACCGCGCGCGCCAGCGGAGCATTGGCCTCGCTGCCGGTGCCAATGCCCAAGGCCATGGGGATGAGGCCGACGACGGTGCACAGGCTCGTCATTAGGATGGGCCGGAGCCGCGTCCGGCCGCCCTGGATGACCGCCTCGCGCACGCCGAGTCCATGGCGGCGCAGCTCGTTCATGTACTCCACGAGCAGGACTCCGTTCGAGACCACGATGCCCACCATCATGATGATCCCCATGAAGGACGTGACGTTCAGCGTGGTGCGGGTGAGGAAGAGCGACCAGATGACGCCGATCATCCCCAGCGGCACCGAGAACATGATGATGAAGGGGTCGAGGAGCGAGCGGAACTGCGAGGCCATGACCATGTAGACGAGGATGATGGCGAGGAGCGAGGTGAACTTGAGGCTACTGAAGGCCTCGCGCTGCTGCTGGATCTGGCCGGCGAGCTGGAAGGTGAAGCCGGGAGGTAGAGAGAGGGCCCGCAGCTTATCCTCGAGGTCCAGGGCGATGGCGCCGAGGTCCCGGCCTGACGGCTGTGCGGTGATCTTGATGAGGCGCTGCTGGTACTTGCGCTCGATCATCACCGGCCCTACCCCCTGCCGCACCTCGGCCACCGATCCAAGGGACACGGGCCGGCCGCCATCACCGATGACGAAGAGGCGTGAGAGATCCTCGGATGAGGACCGATAGGGCTCATCGAGCTGCACCACGACATTATATTGATTGCCCGTCCGGGGATCCGTGAAAATAGATGGGTTGAGGCTCACATTGCTGACCAGTGAGATGAGGGCGGCTTGGGCGATGTCACGCTGGCTCAGCCCCGCCATGGCCGCCTTCTCGCGGTCGACCACGATGTCGTACTGCGGGTAGTTCTCCTCGCGACTGATGAAGGGATCGCTGATGCCCGGGACTTCCTGGAGCGCCCGGGCGACCTGACGGCTCAGATCGCGCGCCCCGCGAAGGTCGTAGCCGAGCTGCTCGATCTGGATGGGCGCATCCGAACCGGAGTTCAGCACGCGGCTCACGATCCCGCCGAACTGCACACCATAGGTCGTGCCGGGGAACTGACCGCCGATCTTCGGCCGAATGGCATCAAAGATCTGCTTGTCTTTTCGGCTTCTTTGGTCAGGATCACTGAGATATACCTGGAGGGTCGCGGCGTGCGGGCCGGTGTTGCGCGAGAACAGTCCGGATCGACCGCCGGGGACACCGATGGAGGAGACGATGGTCTTGATCTCGGACGGCTTCGTATTGGCGCGGATGATGCCTTCCATTCGCGCGACGATCCGCTCGGTCTCCTCGACCCGGGTGCCGACCGGAGCGCGCACCTGGATCAGGAACTGGCTCTCGTCGGACTCTGGGAAGAACTCGCTGCCCACGAGGGGCAGGATGGCCAGGGCGGAGGCCAGCACGACCAGGATGCCGCCGATCAGCGTCTTGCGGTGGTCGAGCGCCCAGTTGAGCTGGCGCTGGTAGAACGCGTCCATGCGATCGAGCATGGCGCCGCTCCACGCGAACACGCGATCGACGGAGGCCTTCAGCCGGTGGCTCGCGCGCGTGGGGTCGGAGACGGCCTTCGTCTCGTGCTCCCGGAGCCAGTGGAAGCAGAGGAGCGGCGTCACCGTGCGGGAGACGAGGAAGGAGGCGAAGAGCGAGAACGAGATCGTGAAGGTCAGGGGGATGAAGAGCAAGCGCGACTGACCTTCGAGGAACACGGTGGGCAGGAAGACGACGATGGTGGTGATGGTGGAGACGAAGATGGGCATGGCCACCTCGCGAGCCGCGTCGAGCACGGCCTTCCGGCGCGGCGTGCCGAGCATGGCGAGGTGCCGGTTGATGTTCTCGAGCTCCACGATGGAGTCGTCGACGAGCCGGCCCACGGCGAGGGCGAGCCCGCCCAGGGTGAAGATGTTCAGGGTCTGGCCGAGGAAGTACATCGCCACCAGGGTCAGCATGAGCGAGAGCGGGATGGCGATGCCGATGATGATGGTGGAGACGAACGAGCGGAGAAAGACGAGGATGACGAGGAAGGCCAGGAGCGAGCCGACGGCCGCCTCGTGCCAGAGGTTCTCGATGGACTGGCGGATGTAGGTTGACTGGTCGAGGCTCAAGCTGACGTTCACCCCGGGCGGCACGCCGAGGAGCTTGGGCATGGTGGCCTTGACCGCGTCCACCACTTCCACGGTGTTGGCGCCCGGCTGCTTGTTGACGCGCAGGTACACGGCCCGCTCGCCATTGACGCGCACGATGGAGACCTGGGTCTCCGCCGAGTCCTCCACGCGGCCCACGTCCCGGAGCCGGATGGGCGTGGTGCCGGTGCGGCGCACCACGATGTCCTCCATGGGAGCGACCACCGAGAACTGGTTGTTGGTGAAGACGTTGTAGTCGAAGCTCCCGAGCTTGACGTCGCCCGAGGGAAGGAGGAAGTTCGCGTCGTTGACGGCGCGGGTCACTTCGTTGACGGACAGGCCCTTGGCGTAGAGGCGGTCGCGGTCGAGGTTGACGGTGATCTGGCGGATCTTGCCGCCATCCACGTTGGCGGAAGCGACCCCGGCCAGGCGCTCGATCTGCGGCTCGATCGTGTTGTAGGCGAGGTCGTAGAGCGCCCGCTCGTCGAGCCCGCCGCCGGCCACCGTGATGATGCACACCGGGATGTTCGAGAGATCGAACTTCAGGATGAACGGTTGCTGGATGCCCGTGGGCAGTGTGCTCATGATGGCCTGGATGCGCTGCATGACCTCGGTCAGGCCGGCGTCGATGTCCGCGCCCCAGGCGAACTGCACGGTGACCGCGGAGAAGCCCTGGCGCGAGCGGGATTCGACGTAGCGCACGTTGGCCACGGCGGACACGGCCTTCTCGATGGGGTAGGTGAGGCTGCGCTCGATGTCCTGAGCGCTCGCGCCCTTGTAGATCGTCCCGACCTGGAGCGAGGGATAGTTCAGGTTCGGGAAGAGATCGATGGGCATCCGGCCGAGGGAAGTGGCGCCCAGCAGCACGATGGCGAGAGAGGCCATGAGAATGGCGATGCCATTCCGCATGGCGGCGAGGGTCAACCACATGGGCTACTGGCCGCTGCTCGCCGGAACGGTGCGGACCTTCTGCCCTGGCCGCACGAGATCCTTGCCCTGGAGGATGACCTGGTCTCGCTCGGCGAGGCCCGTGACGATCTCGATGTCCTTCTGGTCCGCCGCCCCGAGCTGCACGGGGAGAGCCTCCACCGCGTTGTTCCTCACCACCATGACGCTGGGCGGGCCATCACCGACGCGCAGTGCCTCGAGGGGTACGGTGAGCACGCCCGTGCGCGTCTCCACCACCGCCTCCACGCGCGCAAACATGCCGGGCTTGAGCCGGGCCTGCGCGTTGGGGATCTCCACCTCGATGCCCATGGTTCGGGAGCGGGGGTCGAGGCTGTGCACGACGCGCGCGATGGAGCCCGCGAAGACCTCGCCCTTGTAGGGATCGGCGGTGACGCGGACGGGCGCACCCACCTTGACCCGGGCGATGTCGCGCTCCGGTACCTCGACCTGCACCTTGACGCTCCCGATGTCCTGGAGGAGGAGGATACCCACGGAGGTGTTGGTGGTGCCCGATGACTGGGCGCTCACCGCGGCGCCCTGGTCGAGGTTGCGCTGGGAGATGTAGCCGGCGAAGGGCGCGACGAGCCGCGTGTTGCCGAGGTTGGTCTGGGCCAGGGAGAGGGCGGCCCGGTATGTCTCCACCTGCGCCTGCGCGAGCCGCACCTGGCTCTCTTGCGTGGTGATCTGCACCTCGGCCAAACGCAGCTGGGCCTCGGCGGCCTCCGTCGAAGCCCGCGACGAGTCGGCGTTGGTCCGGGCGTTGTCCCACTCCACCGCTGCCACCATGCCCTTCTCGAAGAGGGTCTTCATCCGCTGGGCCTGACGCTCGTCGTTGGTCGCCACGGCGCGCGCCTTGGCGAGGTTGGCCCGCTGGTTCTGGAAGTTGGCCTTCTGGCCTTCCAGGGTCGAGCGGGCCACCTCGAGGCCAGCTTGTGCCGAACCGTAGGCGGCTTGGGCCTGTTCCGCGGAGGCCCTGAGCTCGAGGTCGTCGATCTCCACGAGGAGCTGCCCTTCCTTCACGAGATCGCCCCGCTCCACGTGGATCTTGCGGATGTAGCCGGAGACTTTCGAGAAGAGTGCCGCCTGCTTGATGGGCAGGATGTCCGCGGTAAAGGAGAGCTTCACCTCGATGGTGCGGCGCTCGGGTGCCACGACGCCCACGAGAGGGTCGGGACGAGTGCGGGTCGCGCCGCGGGCCTGCTGGGTGCGCGTCCAGAAGATGGCAAAGCCGCCCACGAAGGCGAGGAGGACGGCGATGACCACCCCGACGCGGTTGCGTCTCAGGAAGGCCATCAGCACTCTGCAGCCGGGCAGGGGCGGGTCATCGCGACTGTGATCCGCCATATTCTATGGACCACCCCCAAAGAGTCAAGCTCGCGATTCTCCTGTGTTAAGCTCACGTCTATGGAAGCGATGACACGGCCCTCCAAGGTGGGGCGGTGGTCGGAGCCCGCCCTGCGCGTCCTGCGCGAGCGCTACCTGATCCGCCGTGACGCCGAGGTCGCGGAGACGCCCGAGGAGATGTGCTGGCGGGTGGCCGTGGCCATTGCGCGCGCCGAGGAACGCTTCGGACGGAGCCAGGCGGGGGTGGGCGAGGTTGCCGCCGCCTTCTACGACATGATGGTCGAGGGGCAGTTCCTTCCCAACTCGCCCACTCTCATGAACGCGGGGAAGGACAACCACCTGCAGTATTCCGCCTGCTACGTCCTCCCCGTGGGCGACTCCATGCCCGAGATCTTCGACTCGGTCAAGGCCGCCGCCATCATCCATCAGTCGGGCGGCGGTACAGGCTTCGCTTTCTCGCGGCTCCGGCCCAAGAACGACATCGTGCGCTCCACGGGCGGCCGCGCCTCCGGTCCCGTGTCCTTCCTGCGCGTCTTCAACGCGGCCACGGAGGCCGTGAAGCAGGGAGGGACCCGGCGCGGGGCGAATATGGGCATCCTGCGCGTGGACCATCCGGACATCCTCGAGTTCATCGAATGCAAGATGGACGGCGGGGTGACGAACTTCAACATCTCCGTGGCCATCACCGACACGTTCATGGCCGCCCTCGAGGCAGGGGGCGAGTACGAGCTGGTCAATCCGCGCTCGGGGGAAGTCACGGGCTCGCTCTCCGCGCGGGATGTCTTCGATCGCATCGTGCGTGCCGCGTGGCGGACGGGCGATCCGGGGCTCGTTTTCATCGACCGCATCAATGCGAGCCAGGCCAATCCCGTCCCCGAGCTAGGCCAGATCGAGGCGACCAACCCCTGCGGCGAGCAGCCGCTCCTCCCGAACGAGGCGTGCAACCTTGGCTCGCTCAACGTGGCCCAGTTCACGCGGCCGCGGGACGGCCGATGGTCGCTCGACTGGGAGGAGTTGGAGCGCGTGGTTCGGCTCGCCGTCCGCTTCCTCGACGACGTGATCGAGGTGAATCCATACCCGCTGCCCGAAATCGACGCGACGGTGAAGGCCAATCGCCGGATCGGCCTCGGGATCATGGGCTGGGCCGATCTCCTCTTCGCCCTGGACATTCCCTACGACAGCCAGGAGGCGCTGGACCTGGCCGACCGCCTGAGCGCCTTCGTGGAGGCGAAGGGGCACGATCAGTCGGCACGCCTCGCCGAGGAGCGCGGAGCGTTCCCGAACTGGTCCCGCTCCATCTACGGGCGAGGCCGCCCGCTGCGGAACTCGACGGTGACCACCATAGCACCCACCGGTACCATCTCCATGATTGCCGGGTGCTCTTCGGGCATCGAGCCGGTGTTCGCCCTGGCCTTCGAGCACCGGGTGAAGAGTGGTGAGATGGAGCGGGTGCTCCGCTTCGTCAGCCAAAGCTTCGAGCGGCTCGGGCGCGAGCGCGGCTTCTATTCCGACGCTCTCCTGAGCGAGGTGGCGCGACACGGTTCGCTCCAGGGCATCCCGGGCGTGCCCGACGACGTCCGTGCGGTCTTCAAGACCGCCCACGAGATTCACTGGAGCTGGCACGTGCGGCATCAGGCGGCTTTCCAGCGCCACACGGACAACGGTGTCTCGAAGACCATCAACCTCCCTAAGGAGGCAGGAGAGAGCGACGTGGCCGAGGCCTATCTCCTCGCCTGGCGCGAGGGCTGTCTCGGCATCACCGTCTTCCGCGACGGCTGCAAGGGCGATCAGGTCCTGAATATCGGTCTCGCCGATTCGGGACTCGCCGGAGAGCCGGGGACGGCGCTCCCGGATCGCGTGGTCAAGCCGCGGCCGCATAGCCTCTCCGGGGTGACCTATCGGATGGAGACGCCGATCGGCACCGCCTTCATCACCGTCAACGAGACGCCTGGCGGCGATCCCTTCGAGGTCTTCGTCCAGGTCGGGAAGGGCGGCTCGGACACCATGGCGGTGGCCGAGGCCCTGGGCCGGCTGATCTCGCTCGTGCTGAGGCTACCCTCGCCGCTGTCCGCCCACCGCCGGCTGGAGGAGGTCATCAGCCAGCTC
>DATGCY010000694.1:0-2788 GCA_035311385.1 Candidatus Methylomirabilota bacterium | reverse complement strand
CTGGCGCATCTACAACATGGACCGCATCCGCTCCGGCAAGGCGGACCGGGTGTTCCTGGAGAAGTGCTTCCACAAGCTCCTCATCAACTTCGCCTGGTGGGTGAACAAGGTCGATCGCGACGGGAACAACGTGTTCGAGGGCGGCTTCCTCGGCCTCGACAACATCACGGTCATCGACCGGAGTGAGCCGCTCCCCGCCGGGGCGGTGCTCGAGCAGTCCGACGCCACGGGATGGATGGGCATGTTCTGCCTCAACCTCATGCGCATCGCCCTCGAGCTGGCCAAGGAGAACAACACCTACGAGGGCCTGGCCTCGAAGTTCTTCCAGCACTACATCTACGTGGCGGCGGCCATGAAGCGCATGGGCACGAGCAACTACCAACTGTGGGACGAGAAGGACGGCTTCTTCTACGACGTCCTCAGCTACCCCGACGAGAGCTACGAGAAGTTCCGCGTGCGCTCGCTCGTCGGCCTCATCCCCCTCTACGCGGTGGAGCGCCTCGAGGACAAGTGGATCGAGCCCTTTCATGAGTTTGCGGGCAACTTCCTGTGGTTCCTGCGGAACAAGCAGCGCATCGTGGCGGGGGTGTGCCAGCCGATCTACCGCGATGGTCAGCGGGTCCACGTCTGCGCCATCGTCGACGAGAACCAGACGCGGGGCCTCCTCAAGCGGCTCCTGGATCCCAAGGAGTTCCTCTCGCCTCATGGCATCCGGAGCCTCTCGAAGTTCCACGAGGGCAATCCCTTCGTCTTCGGCGGGCGCTCCGTGGAGTACGAGCCTGCGGAAGCCGTCTCCAAGATCAAGGGCGGGAACTCCAACTGGCGCGGGCCGGTATGGTTCCCCACCTCCTTCCTCATGCTCGAGTCGCTCCGCAAGCTGGGGACGGCCTATGGGCCACAGCTCACCGTGCCCGCCCCGGAAGACGAGGGTGGGCCTCCGCTCACCCTGCGGGAAGTGGCGCAGGGCATCGCCAACCGGATGATCGGCATCTTCACGCGCGACGAGCGGGGGCGGCGGCCGGTCTACGGCTCCGTCCGCAAGTTTCAGGAGGATCCGCACTGGCGAGATCTGATCCTCTTCTACGAGTACTTCGACGGCGACACGGGAGCGGGTCTGGGCGCCTCCCACCAGACGGGCTGGACCGGGCTGGTCGCCTCGCTCATCGACGAGTGGCGAGAGGCCACCCCGGCAAAGTAGGTCGGCGGCCTCGCGCACGGAAAGGGATCCATCTCATGGTGTCACGCAGGCAGTTCCTGACCATCGGCGCGGGCGGGCTCGCCTCCGCCACCCTGATCACGCGGGCGGCCGCCCAGACACCTCGACGGGGTGGCACCCTCACGCTCCGGATGTGGGATCCACCGCACTTCGACCACAT
The DNA here is from genome assembly GCA_035311385.1 of Candidatus Methylomirabilota bacterium. GTDB lineage: Bacteria > Methylomirabilota > Methylomirabilia > Rokubacteriales > CSP1-6 > AR37. The sequence goes on along the minus strand of DATGCY010000694.1, from coordinate 1,412 downwards.
CCTCGCGCACGCCTACAAGACACACGTGGTCACGAGCTTCACCCACAGCCGGCTCCTCCGCCACAAGGCGGGCCCGAGCATCCGACCAGGGTCGCTCCAGATCGAGGGCGATCTCGCGGAGTCGTGGCAGCAGGCGAGCGATACGAGCTACGTCTTCAAGCTGCGCAAGGGGGTGCGCTTTCACGCCAAGCCGCCCGTCAACGGGCGCGAGCTCACAGCGGACGACGTGCGATACACCTTCGAGCACATCCTCACCGAGAAGGGCAGCGCCAACGTCTCCATGTTCCGCGCCATCGCCAAGATCGAGGCGATCGATCGCTACACCGCGCGATTCACCCTCAAGGAGCCCTTCGCGTGGTTCCTCGACATGATCGCCAACCCCATGGCAGGCGCTATCGTCGCGCGCGAGTGTGTGGAGAAGTTCGGCGATCTCAAGAAGCCGGAGGCGGTGATCGGCACCGGCCCCTGGATGCTCGACGCGTATCGCCCGAACGTTTCCCTCACCCTGGTGAGACACCCCACGTACTTCGGGACGGGGCTGCCCTACATCGACCGGGTGGAGATGTTCGTGGATGAGGACAACGCCTCGCGCCTCGCCGCTTTCCTCGGGGGCAAGTACGACCTGGGCTGGGAGTTCCCCGGCGCCATCAACCGCTCGGACTGGCTCCAGCTCGTGGAGCCGCTCAAGAAGCGCCGGCCTGCGCTCAAGGTGGCGGAGTTTCCCTCCAACGTGATGAACCTCGTCGACATGCGCACGGACAAGCCCCCGTTCAACGACGCGCGGGTGCGGCAGGCCGTCTCTCTCGCCATCGATCGGAAGGCCATGATCGATCAGACCCTCGAGGGCATCGGTGCGGTGAACGGGCCGCTGCCCGCCGCGCTCTCCGACTGGGCGCTGCCCATCGCCGAACTCGGCGAGGGGGCGAAGTACTATCGTTACGACCCCGCCGAGGCCAAGCGCCTGCTCGTCGCGGCCGGCTATCCGAACGGAATTCCCGCCAGCGTCTGCTTCGCCACCTACGGGTCAACGCAGCTGGTTGATACCATGCAGCTCCTTCTCAAGGACCTGAAGGCGGTGGGGATTGGCGCCAGTCTCGATCAGAAGGAGTACGGCGCGTACCAGGCGACGTGCCGGCTGGGGAAGTTCGACTCGATGGTCTTCGGGCCCCTCACGCCGTTCCTCGAGCCCGACAGCTTCCTTTTCGGCCAGTACTACACGGGGGAGCCGCGCAATCGCAGCCACGTGAGTGACCCCGCCCTCGATGACCTGCTCATCCGTCAGCGCCGCACCGCCGATCCCAAGGCCCGGCGGGAAGTCCTCAACCAGATCGAGCGGCACCTGGCCAAGCAGCAGTACTACGTGGCCGCGCCGTCGGGGACCTACGTCGCGGTGTGGGACGCCGCCCTCAAGA
>DATGCY010000693.1:0-2036 GCA_035311385.1 Candidatus Methylomirabilota bacterium | reverse complement strand
TGCGCGCTCCTCGCGGAGCTTCTTCACCGCCAGGTATTCGAGGATGCGGTCCTTGATCTTCTCGAGGTCGTAGTGATCTTCGTCGAGGACCTGCCGCGCCCGGGCCATGTCGATGGTGCCGCCCGTCAGCTTGTTCCAGGGCAGGGTCGCCATCCAGTCGAGGTACGTGACAATCATGCCGTGCTCGGGCGAGGCGGGGGGGAGGCTGCCGAGACGCCCGAGCTCGCGGTCCGCCTCGCGGCGCGCCTCCTCGGGCAGCCCCGCCTCCTCGAGGCGCCGGCGCAGCTCCGCCACCTCGGTGTTGCTGTCCTCCTCCTCGCCGAGCTCGCGCTGGATGGACCGGAGCTGCTCACGGAGATAGTACTCGCGCTGCTTCTTGCTCAGGCGCTCCTCGGTCTCCGAGGTGATCTTGCGGCCGAGCTCCCGCACGGCGAGCTCGCGCTGGAGGAGATCCACGAGGCGGCGGAGCTTGTCGCCCACCGCATCCATCTCGAGGATCTGCTGGCGCGCCGCCGCGTCCAGGGGCACCACCGAGGCGACGAAATACGCCACGCGGAGCGGATCGGGCACGTTGTCGGCGGCCACCGCCAGCTCGTCGGGCAGCTCTGGGGACGCCTCCACGAGGCGCCGGAAGATATCGAGGACGGCGCGGCGGAGCGCGTCGACCTCCGTCGCCCCCGGCGCCTGGTCGTGCGCGACCTCGACCCGCCCGACCAGATAGGGGTCGGTCGAGACGAAGTCGGTGAGGCGGATGCGCTCGATGCCCTGCACCATGATGCGCACGCTGCCGTCGGGCACCCGCATGAACTGGTGGATCACACCCGCGGTGCCGAGGCGGTGGAGGTCCTCGGGCTTCGCCGACTCCACCTTCGCGTCGCGCTGGGCAACCAGGGCGAGGAGACGGTTGCCACGCATGACGTCGTCCACGAGGCGGATGGACTGCGGCTGCCCCACCGCGAGGGGGACCATGGTCAGGGGCAGCACCACCGCGTCCCGCAGCGGGAGCACGGGCAACGCGTCGGGAATGACGAAGTCGCTAGGCGGGGTGTTGGTCTCTGCGGCCATCAGCGGTCACCGTCGTCTTTGGGCAGGGTGACGCGAAGAAGGCCGCGGTCGTAGTGGGCCTCCACGCGATCGGCGTCGATGGGACCGGGCAGCGGTAGGTTCATGCGGAACGGTCCCTGCCGGATGCTCGCCGCGTGGTACACCGCGGACTCGCGGGGCGCGAGGAGGCGGCGCTGTCCCTCGACCACGAGCGCGTCCTCGAAGAGCTGCACCTCGAAGTCATCGTCTCCCACCCCGGCCAGGTCCACCACGATCTCGAACGCGCTCGCCGTTTCGTAGATGTCGGCGTCCGGCCGCCAGCGGGTCTCCATGAGCATGCGTAGCCGCTCGCTCTGCCAGAGCTCCTCGAGGAGTCGCTCCGTCGTAACGGAGCTCGTAACCATGGTGTAGCGGTAGCTCAGCCGTCGGTAGCGCAGGGCTCGCTCCTTGTCTGGTCGGTCGTCATCGCGTCCTTGTTGCCCAAACCGCGTCAATCGGCCCGGATGCCGCTTGGGCAGGAGCGTACACGTCCGGCGGACCGATCGCCATACCGACCTTCAGGCATGCTCCCGAGATCGCGGGCCTTCCTCTTCCCGCACCACCATCACGCACGGGATCCGATGCGAGACTCAGACCACGCGGGAGAAGCAGAAGACCGACGCCGTCGCCGCCGGGGGCGCTACTGCGTCTTGAGACGGATGTCCTCGTAGGCGGGGAAGGCATACATGGGAATGACGTTCATCGTGTGGTCCGCCACCCGCGGGCCGATGGCCACGAGCCCGCGCAGGTCCATGATCGGGGCGAACATGACCCGGTCGATGGTGAGCTGCTGGATACGATGCAGGATCACCTCGCGCTTGGCGGGATCGCGTTCCCGCGCCTGCTGCAGGAACATCTCGTCGATATCGGGATAGCCGCCGTAAGCGTAGCTGCCCTTCGAGTAGATGAACGACTCGACGCGGCTCGCCGCATTGCCCGAGTTCCCCACCGCC
>DATGCY010000692.1:0-7840 GCA_035311385.1 Candidatus Methylomirabilota bacterium | reverse complement strand
AGGCCGCGCTATCCCGTGCGACGTCCGGTGGTGGTATGGTGGAAGAATCGTGAAGAAGGTCATGCTCTTCACCATGGAAGGGATCGCGGACGGTGAGGCCGCGCTCGCCTTCTTTCAGTCGCGCGGCGCCGCGGTGGAAGTGCGCGACGTCGGACGTGATCCCGCGGCCAGCCAGGATGCCTTCCGGCTCACGGGGCGGCTCGCCGTTCCCACCGTGCTCATCGACGAGCGCGTGTTCCTCGGCTTCGGAGCCCATCGAAGCGAGATCGAGAGCCTCATGCGCGAGTGAGTGAGCTTTCCGTGTATTCGCCTCGCCGCATCACGCCGGTCCTTCCGATCGCGAAGCAGCTCAGTGGTACTCTCACGGGGAGAGGAATCCATGGCGCGAGCGGGAGGATCGATGTGGTGGGCCGCGGGAAGCTCCGAGGCACAGATCAGCAGCAGCCGCGAGGGTCCTTGCCCGCCGCATCAGTCGGGAGGCTCTGATGCCCCAGCAAGTCTGTAACGGAGCGACTCTTCAATGCAGCATGGGCATGATGCCGAGCACTCTCGTCGTGCTCCCCGTGAATCGCGTCACCACCGGAAGCCAGCCTGACGCCAACATCATGGATCACGTGCCTCTGGTGAACATCATGCCGTTCGGAATGTGCATGTCACCGGCCAATCCCGCGGTAGCCGCGGCCACCGCCGCCGCGTTCGGCGTGCTCACACCGATGCCGTGCATTCCAGCGACCACGGCGCCCTGGGTGCCCGGGGCGCCCACCGTGCTCCTCGGCAGCAATCCTACGCTCGACAATACGTCCACGCTCATGTGCATGTGGTTGGGCATCATTCAGGTCGTGAGTCCGGGTGAGTTTACGGTGACGGTGCCGTAGCCGACGCGCGTCGTGCCGCACGACGTTGCGGCGTTCATGCCTCCCGCGTTGTTCCTTCCTCTAGAGATCCGCTGGTGTTGAACCACTTGAACACGTCCCGGTTGAATGCTTCCAGCTCCGCCCGTGCCACTTTGGCGGTCAAGAATCCGGCGCCAGGCTACCGGCAGGGGTCGTCGTGCTGTTCCGGGTCGCCAAATTGTGTGGCCACCTTCGACTCGAGGCGCTCGGCGTCGAATTCGTGTGGGAGGTCGTCGTGTTCGGCGACAGCTCTGTCGAAGCGTGCCTTGGCCAGGTCGAGCTTGGCCTTGTTCTGAGGCGTCGGGTCCGCCTTGAACGCGTCGCAAGCCGCTTCGCGCGCCGTGAACGCGGCGCGCAGTTCCTCGCTGTTGCGGCGACGGCGGGCAAGGCCTGCCGCGCCGTGCAGGCTGTCGAACCAGCCTTGGGCGATCAAGGCTTGCATGGCGGTGATGTCCCCTTTCGCGTCCACCGCCTTCTTTGCCACATCCGCATTCAGCCCCGTGATCGCCGTGATCTGCTCGGCGCTCTTCCCCTGCCGGGCCAGCAGTTGTCCGACGCGGAAGTCCTGTTCGGCGTGGCGCGCCTCGTGATAGATCGTGGCCGTGGTGTCCCTGAGGTCGTGGAACTTTCCCGGCTGAAACTGTAGACGATCGAGCTTCAGCTTCCAGTCGCCGGAGCTGAACGCCCCGCGCGTGCCCAGGTCATTGGCGACCTCCACGGCCACGGGCGGAATGTTCAACGCCGCGAGTCGCTTGTTGACGAGGTCGCTCACGAGACTCTTCGCCTTCTCCTCCTCGCTCTTCCCGTCTTTGGCCTCGAACGTCTCCTTCGCCTTTTTCGCGAAGTCACTCACCGAGGCGTCTTCGGACAATCCGAACTTGAAGATCGACGGCAGCGTGCGTGGCCCGGCCATCCCGTCGATCTTCAGCTTCGGCTCGGCGTCCACGTTGAGAGCTTGCTGCCGCGTCGCTACGGCCTGGACGTCGACCGCGCTGATGCTGCCGGTGGGGTCGGTGCCCACCGCCTGTTGAATCTCCTTGATGATGTCCCGTGTATAGCGGGCGGGCTGGGCGCGGTAAAAGGCGATCGCGTCGCGAACTTGGGTGGGAGACAGCGGCCCCTCGGCGGTGCTTTGCTGTCGGGCGACGAGCAGGCCCTGCACCGTCCGGTTACCCATCACGTGCTGCAGGTACAAGAGATCACTCAGTCCGGCCGTCGCCCGGACCAGGCCGGTGTCGCGGCTAAGAAGGACACCGTGGGCACGGGGGCGCGAGCCGTGAATCGCCGGGGGCCGAGCCGATACGGTCCGGTCTGTTTCCGTCAGTAATCGGCTCGCCCTGGCGGCCGTCACCCGCGCGCGCCCCGTCCCCGGCACGTCCGGTTCATGCAGATCAGCCATGCGCATGAACGGCTCCTCGGTCGAGGTCGCGCGAGGGAATGATACACGGATATATCATCGCTCGATCCCGCGCGCGCGATCGAACTCTTGCCGAGACCTCTTTCCGCCAAGCCCACGCGGTGCTAACTTCACTGTCGTGAGGCTCGCTCTGGGAACCATAGTAGGTGCCCAGAGGTTGCTCCAGGGAGTATCGTCAGCCACTATCGAAAGGAGGCACACGATGAGGCGTACGCTTTGGGCATCGTTTGGCGTGATGGCGACGGTTGTCGCGATGGGAGTGGGTGTGGCCTGGGCCGTTGACGTCAAGGTGACGCTCAGCGGCAGCCAGGAAGTTCCCCCCGTGACGACCAGCGCCACCGGAAGCGGGACGATTACCGTCGCGGCCGACCAGTCGATCAGCGGCAAGATCACGACCACCGGAATCAAGGGCACGGCCGCCCACATCCACCTGGCCCCGGCGGGGGAAAATGGTCCAGTGATCGTCACCCTGACGAAGGACGGTGAAAATGGCTGGGCGGTAGGACCGGGCGCAAAACTCCAGGACGCCCACTACCAAGCGTTCAAAGACGGGAAACTCTACGTCAACGTGCACAGCGCTGCCCACCCGAACGGCGAGATTCGCGGCCAGATCAAGCCGTAGTCTCGGCCGACGCCGGTGCGGCCGGGGAACGCGATGCTCCCCGGCCGCACCGCAGGATCTCGACGTCGACCCGAAGCAGCCTGCCGGGTTCCTTTCTTCCGCGCCGATCGTGACTGGGCAGGAATGACCGGGCGTCGTCGTCGAGCAGGGCGGTCGCATGAGTTGCATATGTCAGATCTAGAGCTACGCCGACCTCGGCCAGGTCTCGATTCGCATAGCCGGAGTCTTACACTTCCCAGCATCTCGCCGAGAAGATCCTCACGTCCTCTGGCGGCGCTGGAGGGCAACGGCGCCGGCCCGCGCGCCTGGCCATGGGGGTCGGCTACATTGCTCTCCTGCACCCGGTGCTGGCCTGATTCACAAGGGTCCCAGATCGCAGCCGACCGATACACCTACGCGGAAGCGGTGCCTCCGGTCCTCCTGATCGGGAGCGCGCGGCCGTGAGTCGCTGCGGCCCGGCGCGCTGGGCATTTCCCGTTCTGATCGTGGCGCTCACCCTCGCCACCTTCCTGCCTGCCCTCCACCACGAGTTCCTCAACTGGGACGACGACAGGAACTACGTCGACAATCCCCACTATCGCGGGCTCGGCCTTCGCGAGCTCCGCTGGATGTTCACGACGCTTCACATGGGGCACTACATCCCGGTGACGTGGATCACCTTCGGGCTCGACTACTTGCTCTGGGGGATGAATCCGGCCGGCTATCACCTAACCAACATCCTTTTCCATGCCGCGACGGCCCTCGCGGTCTATTTCCTGAGCCTCCGCCTCCTGAGGCTGGCGTTGACGGCCGCGTCCGACCGCGACCTCAGGATCGGGGCCACGCTGGCCACGCTCCTCTTCGCCATCCATCCGCTCCGAGCCGAATCGGTCGCGTGGGTCACGGAGCGGCGCGATGTCGTGTCCGGGCTCCTCTACGTGCTGGCCGTGATCGCGTACCTAAAGGCCGTGGACGGTGCCGACCGCGCGAGGCCCAAATGTTACTGGACCTCCGTCGGGCTCTTCGCTGGCGCCCTCCTGTCGAAGTCCATCGTGGTAAGCCTGCCGGTTGTGCTGCTCGCGCTCGATGTCTATCCGCTCGGGCGGCTGGGCGGTGAGCGCGGGTGGCGACGACGCTCCGTGTGGCTCGAGAAGGTACCCTACTTCGCCCTGGGCCTCGCCGCGGCGGCGGTCGGCTTCCTTGCGCTTTCCACCATCGGCAACGCGCCCTCGCTCGCCGAGATGGGCCTGCTCTATCGCACGGTGCTGTCCATCTGGAGCCTCGCCTTCTACCTCTGGAAGAGCGTCATGCCCATCACCCTCTTGCACCTCTACCAACTCAACTTCACCGTGACGTGGTTCCACTTCGGAGCGGTGGCGCTCCTGCTGGGGTTGGCGGGGCTCGGGTGGCGCCGCTGGCCTGCCTTCACGACGGCCGCGGTCGCCTACGTCGTCACGCTGCTGCCCGTGCTGGGCATCTTCCAGAACGGGCCCCAGGCCGCCGCAGATCGCTACACCTACTTGGCCTGCCTGGGCTGGGCCATCTTCCTGGGAGGCCTGGCCGCCCGACCCTGGCGGGGGCGGGGCGTGGCGCGCGTGGTGCTCACCGTGTGGGTCCTCGCCCTGCTGCCGCTCACGTGGCAGCAGGTCGGCGTCTGGCGCAACTCGGTGACGCTCTGGTCCCATGCCGTCGCCCTGGCGCCCAACAACCGCCAGGCCCACCTCAACCTGGCAAGCGCCCACGAGGCAACAGGCCACTACGCGGCGGCCGCGGCCGAGTACGAGGAGGTGGTGCGGCTGTCGAATCGCCTCCAGGGTCGCTCGAAAGCCGGGTTGGACGGCCTAGCCCTCACTGCCTCCCCCATTGCCCGCGCGCTCGAGCCCGGTTTTCTGCAAGCCTGTGAGGGCGTCGTCCGGGTGGCCAGGCACCTCGGGGTGGAGCCGGGACTGCGCCCGGGCTGTCCCCGGGATAGCCATTGATGTCCTGGCGTGCGTACCCTTCGGGGGCCGGCTGCGCCTGATCGCCACATTGCACGATCCCGCCGTCATCTGGAAGAGCCTCGGGCATCCCGCCCCCTCCTACTCGGGACAGAGTCCTGGCCCGGTCCCTCCCGAGCGCTGCGCCGCCGCGTCCTGATCAGATGGCTCGAGCAGTGCGCGCCAGACGAAGAGACGGGCCTGATCGCTGCATGTGGAAAATCCGCGAACGTAAATCTCGTGAAGATCGCGACAGTGGCCCTCGAAACGGGGATGCGGCCGCGTCAGGTGATGGGATTGGCATGGGAGTGGGTGGACTTCAGCCGTGGCGTGATCCGGCTGGAGCTTACGAAGTCAGGCCGGCGCAGGTAGGTGCCGATGAGGCAAGCGGTCTATCACGGCCTCGCCCCGCTTAGGGCCGAGGCGTTGGACCACCATTTCGCCTCGTGGTTCATGATGAGGGGTGGCGGTCTCCTAGCACTGAAGGAAATCCTCGGCCACACGGATACGAAGATGACCCAGCGGTACGCCCACCTCGAGCCGGATCACCTGCGGGCCGAGATGACGGCGGCGATCCCCGCTCGGATATCCCGTCCATAGCTAGTGGATTGGCCGAGGCCGAGACAGGGCGGCCGGCCGCGGTGAAACTTCGACGCAACTTCGACGATGGCCAGGCTGAGGCGCCTAGTGTATTGTAATCCCCCGAAACGCCGGGGTAGCTCAGTGGCAGAGCAACTGATTCGTAACTCTTTGGAGACGGTGCGGGATTTCGGGTGCTTCCCGCGCCGTCTCTTTCCTCGCGCGCGCTTAGCCTTGGACGATTACGGACAATCTTCTCAGGCGAGTCTTGTCCGTCGCGCCGGTACCTGCTCGCATAGCACACAGATAGCACACGGAGGAGTCCCACTCAGCCTGCGGTAGCGACGCCGAGGTCTCGGCGGTGGAGGGGTCCCCTCGACTTCCGTATACCAGCTGAGGACATGCCCTAGCAGCTGGAGTACTCGGCGGCCAAGTGGCGCATGAAGGAGGGACTGAGCCGATCGATCCGCATGCGGACGACGAGTGGTCGCTCCGTCAGGTGGTGGCTGCGTTTGAGCGCCAGCAGGACGTGCCAGGGTCAGGGCCGGGCGTTTCGAGAACAGGTCGTCTAAGGGGATCGTCAACGCCGTGGCTCCAGCAGGCAGGCGTGGCGAAGCGCGCCCGTCCGTCGTCGTATTTGCCGGCACCCACGAGCGGTGTAGGATTGCCTCGCAATGGGGCGAGGGGAGCACCTCGCTCTGACCGCTGACATTCGGCCTGAGAGGGGGAAGTGCCATGGCGAAGCCTGGTTCGTCCACTCGAGCGGCGACCCGATCCGGGACGACGATAGACCTCCCGTACGAGGTTGCGCTTAGCAAAGCTCTCGACAAGCTCACCTCCGAGATCTTCATCTTTCTCCTCGCGTACATGATTCTGGTCATCGCCCTGGTGATGCTGCGCGGCAGCATCCCGGAAGGTCTCCGCGTCTTGTTGTACGTCATCCCCATTCTCGGCATCGTGGGATACGCCTGGCTTCGGAAGCGCACAGTGATCCGCGAGCCGCGGTCGAGCGGCGTGAGCGTGAACGCGCTGTTCGTGAAGGATGCGTACGTCGGAGGGGTTCGGGGAGCCGGGCGGGGAGAGGAGGCGGGTGCCGTGGACGTCTCGGTGGCCGTCGCCACCGGTCGTGGCACGGTCGTCGGTGTCGACCAGACGAATGCGGCCGACGATCTGCAGTATCTCCAGGGCATCTTTCATCAGCTCACGAAGAGTCACCGGCGCCAGGTGATCACCTCCGCGAGCCAGTTGCTCGATCGCCAGAATCTCCCGTCGTGAGTCTCGCGGCAGGCCGGATCACCGCGGCCCGCGAGGTTATCTACCGACGGTACGATCCTGCCGCCTTCGTCGGACGCGGCTGGCTCCTCGGGGAGGTCGAGCGCTTCCAGAAGGACCTCGGACGGCGTCAGCTCGTCATCGTGGGCGAGCCCGGCAGCGGGAAGTCCGCCTTCATTGCCTATCTCGCCGAGCATTGGAACTGCCCACGGCACTTCATCCGCGTCGACAGCGTGGGCGGCGTGACGGGGGTATCGGCGCGCGCCTTCCTGATCTCCATCGGCGCCCAGCTCTTCCAGAAGTATGGGCCGGACATCTTTGCCCGACCGGAGCCTGCCCCAACGCGGGTGTCCGTCGGGGTTGCCAGGGGCCGGGCCCATCTGGTCGGCCGATTCATCGAGGAACTCCATTCGCTGCCGTTCCTGCCCCGCCCCGAGGGCGAGGTCGACGTTCGGGCGATCGCCGCCATGGGCGACAGCGAAGTCGTGGGAGAGCATGTCGGCCGACTCATCGACGTGGCCGAGGCACTCGACGAACGCACGTTGCTGCACGTCACTCTCGTGGAGCCCTTGCGTCTCCTCCGCGACCTCGACCCGGACGAGCAGGTGGTCGTCGCCGTGGATGCGCTGGATGAAGCGCTGTACCATCCGGCGCCTCGCATCCAGGACGTGCTTCCCCGCGTGTCCGATGCCGGCTACCCGCAGAACCTTAAGCTCGTGATGACGTCACGAGCCGGCGATCACCTCGCTATCTTCCCACCGGCGGACCGGCTCGATCTGGACGATGCGGCGAAGGGGTACCGCGAGGAGAGCCAGAAGGACGCGCGTCGGTACATCGAGCATCGACTGGGCGAGCCGCCCCTGGCCGAGGCGATCGCGGCCCGGCCAGTGGACGAGGTGCGCGACTTCGTCCGCCGCATCGACGACGGCGGAGCCGGGAACTTCCTGTACCTCTATCACCTCTTCAACGAGACGGCCGACTCCATCCGTGACGGCATGGTCGATCTCAGCGCCGTGCCCATTCCGCGAGACCTGGACGACGTCTATCGGGTATTCGCGGTCGAGAAGATCAAGGCAGGCACCGCGCTGCGCGACTGGGTGGA
>DATGCY010000691.1:0-2466 GCA_035311385.1 Candidatus Methylomirabilota bacterium | reverse complement strand
CTCGCGGTGGTGGCCGTGCTGGCGGGCCGGGCGGTGGTCGTCTACACACTGGTGCCGGTGAGCAATCTCCTCGACAGCCGGATTCCGGGGCCCTGGGCCCACGTGCTCTTCCAGGCCGGCATGCGAGGCGCGCTGTCTCTCGCCCTCGCCTTGAGCCTGGACACTCGCTTCCCGTATCGCTCCCAGCTCCTCGCCATGACGTTCGGCGTCGTCGCCTTCACCATCGTCGCCCACGGGCTCACCATCAAGCCGGCGCTTCGCCTGCTGCATCTGGCCGGCCCTGAGGAGGGCGAGTTCGAGCGAACGCGCGTGCGGCAGATCGCGCTGGCCACCGCCCGGGCCGAGCTCGACGTCATGCTCGGCCAGCACGTGCTCTCCGCGCCCGTTCACGAGCGCCTCCGCCTCGAGCTCGACAAACGGATGGCCGCGACCGGGGCGAAGATGGACCGGATCTTCGAGCAGGACGAAGCGCGCCTCGTCGAGGAGATGCGAGTCGCCCGAGGGCGACTGCTCGCGGCGGAGAGAAGCTCGATCGAAGAGGCCGTGCGCGACGGTTCCCTTTCCCCGCATTCGGCGACCATGATGATCGCCGACGCCGACCACGAGCTGGCCGAGCTGACGCAGGCGCCGAAGAAGACCGACCCCGCCGCCTGATCCGTCATCGTGAGCCGATGAGGATGAGGTGCTCCGCGATCGGCCCCAGGGCCAGAGCCGGGAAATACGTGAGCGCGCCCACCAGGATCACTACGCTGACCAGCAGCACCACGAACAAAGGCGTGCAGGTGGGCAGCGTGCCGGGGCCCGCGGGCACGATCTTCTTTTTGGCCAGCGATCCCGCCACGGCGAGCACCGGCACGGCGACCCAGAAGCGGCCGAAGAGGATCGCGAGCGCGAGGGCCGTGTTGTAGAAGGGCGTGTTGGTATTGAGACCGGCGAGGATGCTGCCGTTGTTGTTGGTTGCCGAGGAGAAGGCGTAGAGGACTTCGGAGAATCCGTGCGGCCCCGGATTCCCCATTCCCCCGCGGCCCGCAGTCGTGAGAACGGCCACCGCCGTGCCCACGAGGGCGAGAGCGGGCACGATGAGGATGACGAGAGACGCCATCTTCATCTCGTAGGCCTCGATCTTCTTGCCCAGGTATTCGGGCATCCGACCCACCATGAGACCCGCCATGAACACGGTGATGACGACGAAGACCACCATGCCGTAGAGGCCTGACCCCACCCCGCCGAATACCACCTCACCGAGCTGGATCAGCCACATGGGTACGAGTCCGCCGAGCGGAGTGAAGGAGTCGAGCATCGCGTTCACCGATCCATTACCGGAGGCCGTGGTGGCCGCCGTCCACAAGGCCGAGGTCACGATGCCGAAGCGCACCTCCTTGCCCTCCATGTTGCCGCCGGAATGGAGCGCACCCACACTGTGGTCGGCGCCCTGGTTCACGAAGACGGCGCCGCGCTGCTCGGCCGTCACGCAAACGAGCAGGAGCGCCGCGAAGAGAAGCGTCATGGCGGAGAGGAGCGCCCATCCCTGGCGCGTGTCGCGCACCATGACGCCGAAGGTGTAGCAGAGCGCGGCGGGGATCAGGAGCAGGGCGAGCATCTCGAGGAAATTCGAGAGTGCGGTCGGATTCTCGAACGGATGGGCGGAGTTCGCGTTGAAGAAGCCGCCGCCGTTGGTGCCGAGCTGCTTGATGGCGACTTGGGAGGCGGCGGGCCCCACGGCGAGCACCTGCTCGGTGAGCATCGACGTCCTCGTCCGCGGCCGGCCCGCGCCGTCGAGCATGGGTTGGCCATCGGCCTGCACGACGGGCTCCTCATAGGCCGTGGGCTGCAGCACGCTCACCCGGATGTAGGGATCGAAGGTCTGCACCACTCCCTGAGACACGAGGGCGAGGGCCAGGAGGAAGGAGAGGGGCAGGAGGACGTAGAGAGTGGTGCGGGTGACATCGACCCAGAAGTTCCCCACGGTCTCCGCGGTTCGCCGGGCGAGTCCCCGCACGAGCGCGGCCATGACGGACATCCCGCTCGCCGCAGCCAGAAAGTTCTGCACGGCCAGGCCCAGGCTCTGGCTCAGGTAGCTCATCGTCGTCTCGCCGGCATAGCTCTGCCAATCGGTGGTGGTGAGGAAGCCGGCGGCGTTGTTGAAAGCCAGGTGCGGGGAAATGGCGGCGAAGCCCTGAGGATTGAGGGGAAGCGCGTGCTGACATCGCTGCAGCGTGTAGAGGGCCAGCATGCCCAGGCAATTGAACAGGAGCAGGGCGACGGCATAGGTCTTCCAGCCCATCTCCTCGTGGAGCTCGACGCCCCCTAGCCGATAGCTGAGGCGCTCGAGCCACCCAAGAGCGCGGCCGAGGAGGATGGGCTGCCCTTCGTATACTCGGGCCATGTAGCCGCCCAGCGGCTTCACCAGGACGAGCAGAACCAGCAGATACACCGCGATCTGGAGCGCTCCATTCGCCGTCATTG
>DATGCY010000690.1:0-12386 GCA_035311385.1 Candidatus Methylomirabilota bacterium | reverse complement strand
GGTGGATCGAGTGACGCCGGGGTCAGTCGCAAGGACCATGCCGCGAATCCGGAGTCAGCAAAAGGCGAGAAGGCGGGCGAATCGCGAACCTGGTGGGAACGGATGAGAGCAATCGGGAAGGATGTACCGAGTCGCTCGGTACCGGCAAGCATGGATCAGATCTTCGAAGCCAGCTCCTCGAGCAAGGGTACCTGACCTCGGAGGACCTTCCGCCTCGCCTCGTCGAGGGAGAACCAGGCCGCCCGATCGACCTCGGGGAAATCCTGGAAGCGCCCCGAGCCGCGAGGCCATTCGAGCGAGAAGGTATTGCTGCGGATGGCCGCAGCGTCGCTGTCGCCCTCGAAAGCCCAGGCCGCGACCACCTTGCCGCCCGCCTGCTTTACCGGTGTGAGGGCGATGAAGGGCCCGCGCGGTTCGATCCCCGTCTCCTCGCGGAACTCGCGCGCGGCGGCGACGAGCGCCTCCTCGCCCGCGTCGTGCTCTCCCTTGGGAATGGTCCAGGCGCCGAGGTCTTTGTTCTTCCAGAACGGGCCGCCCGGATGGACGAGCAGCACTTGAAGCTCGCCGCGGCCCCGACGGAACATGAGCAGACCGGCGCTCTGCTTCGGCATGTCGCCATCCTACCAGTCAATCTCCGCTGGGCATTCGCGTCGGGAAGCTTGTAGAGTGGGCTCGGGCTTTGCAAGGCTTTTCACGATCAGCAAAGAGGAGAGGGCCCATGCGCTGGGGAGACATGCGAGGCAGCGGCAACGTCGAGGACCGCGAGTCCGCCTCCCCGAGCGGTCTCGGCGGCGGATTCAAGCTGGGGGGAATCGGACTGATCGCGGTGCTGGCGATCAGCTGGTTCCTCGGCCTCAACCCTCTCGACGTCCTCGTCTCCCTGCAGGGAGGCGATGTTCCCTCGGCACCGACCCAGAGCGCGCCGCCGCCCTCCGGTTCTGTGCCGGGCGCGCGCGACGAGACCAAGGACTTCGTCGCGCGAGTCCTGGGCGACACTGAGGACACCTGGAGCGCCATCTTCCGGAAGGGAGGCCGCGAGTATCGCCCACCGAAGCTCGTGCTCTTTCGCGGCTCCGTCGACTCCGCCTGCGGTATGGCCAGCTCCGCGATGGGGCCCTTCTACTGTCCTTCCGATGACAAGGTCTACCTGGATCGATCGTTCTTCGAGGATCTGTCCCGTCGCTTCGGCGCTCCCGGCGACTTCGCGCGCGCCTATGTGATCGCGCACGAGGTAGGCCACCACGTCCAGAACCAGCTCGGCATCACGCAGAAGGTGGCGCAGCAGCGCCGCGGTGCCTCCGAGACACGCAGCAACGCGCTGTCCGTGCGCGTGGAGCTCCAGGCGGACTGTCTTGCCGGTGTGTGGGGGCACTACGCGGGGCAGCGCAATCTGCTCGATCCCGGCGACGTGGAAGCGGGCCTGGGTGCGGCGGCCGCCATCGGCGACGACCGGCTCCAACAGCAGACGAGGGGGCGCGTGTCGCCGGAGTCCTTCACTCATGGCTCCTCCGCCCAGCGCGTGCACTGGTTCCGGGCCGGCCTCGACTCGGGCGACGTGAACCAGTGCAATACCTTCGAGACAGCCCGGCCGTGAGCGGTCGGTCGGTGCTCACTTAGCTCGGTTCCCGTCACGGCATGGCCGAGTCGCGCTCGGCGGTCATGGCGGCGTTGCTGGGTAATGCCGCCCTCGCGGTGATGAAGGGTGTGGCCGCAGTGTCCACGGGCAGCGCGGCCATGGTGGCTGAGACGTTCCACTCCGTCGCCGACACCGGCAACCAGGTCCTCCTCTTCCTGGGCCTGCGGCTGAGTGAGCGTCCACCAGATCGCGCCCACGGATTCGGCCATGGCCGCGACGTGTACTTCTGGGCCTTCGTGGTGTCGCTCATGCTCTTCAGCCTGGGCGGCGCTTTTTCGATCTGGGAAGGCGTGCGCAAGCTCCTGCATGGCGACCCCCACGAGGGTTCACGCTGGTGGTCCTATGCGGTGCTCGTGGGAGCCTTCGTGTTCGAGTCGAGTTCACTCGTGGTCGCATGGCGAGCCCTCGCCTCGGCCCGCGGGCGGAAGAGCCTGCGCGGGTTCTGGCGCGACAACCGAGATCCCACGGTACCCACCGTCGTCTTCGAGGACACCGCGGCGCTCATCTCCCTCGGGATCGCCGCTCTCGGCATCTGGCTCAGCGAGGTCACGGGAGCCGTCCTGTGGGACGCCGTCGCCTCCATGGTCATCGGCACCCTGCTCGTCGGCGTGGCGGCGGTGCTTGCGCTGGAAAACTACTCCCTCCTCCTCGGCGAGGCGGCGTCCGCCGCCGTGGAAGCACGAATCCGGCGCCTCGTGCGTGAGGACGACGACGTGCTCGACGTGATCGACCTGCGCACCATGCACATGGGACCGCGGGAGATCCTCGTCGCTCTCGGCGTGCATTTCCGCCCGCATCTCACCACCTCTCAGATCGAGGTGGCGGTGGCGCGGCTCCAAGCCACGATCAGGAAGGCGCTCGGCGGAGCGACGAATGCCGACCTGATACTCATCGAGCCTACGCGGCCAGGCATCGCGGGCCGCGACCAAGCCGCGTAGCCTCGACGAGTCGACGGACCGCTAGGAGGTGTGGGAGCGTGCGAGAGCGCGCTTCCCACTGTCCGCGATGAGCTGCCCCGCATCGCGGCTGACGTTGCCGTAGGTGTAGTAATGGGAAAAGCCGCCATCGTCGACGCGGGCGATGATCTCGTCCCCGCCCTCTCGGATCAGGAGCAGGGAAGGACGCGTCGAGCAGTCTCCTGGTACGCAGCCCATGTAGGCGATGTAGTTGGTACCGCCGATGCGAATCCGGCGGGGCGGCGTATTCCCTACGAAGTAGGTCCGGGCGCCCGTAGGGGCGAACTGGCCGCCCGCCCAGTCGGGCCCGAACATGGCGCGAACTCTCTCGGCGATCGCAGGGTTCCGGATCGCCTCATCGAGCGTGAGCCCGTACATCGTCACCCGTGCATCCACCGGCACCACCTCTGCCGCCGGGGGCACGAGCATCCCCGGATGAGGCGGGATCGTGCAGCCGGCCACCGCTGCCATCGCGAGGGCGGCCAGTGCAGTCAGTCGAATCGCGTGTCGCATGTCTCTCTCCTTCATTGGTCTCTCTCCTTCACTCACCTAGCCGACGTAGCCGTGCGAGCGCATGCAGGCTGCGTACGCCTCGCGATACTGCTCGTCGTGCTTGCGGTTCTCGCTGAGCCCGTAGAGCGTGCCGCCGCCCGCGCCGACCAGGCCGCCAATGGCCGCACCCTTGCCGGCGCCCGAGCCTCCGCCGGCGATCGCTCCGCCGGCCGCGCCTACCACCGCGCCCGCGACCGCGCCAAGGGCGCCATTTTTTACAGTGTCCATGGTCTTGTCACGGCTCGGGACCCGAGAGGCTGCCTGCTCATTGCACGCGGCGATGACGGACTGCGTGGGGACCGACGGTGACGACGACGCGGTAGCAACGCTATGTGGAGCGGTCCGGACGGACGACGCGGCGTTGGCTGCCGTGCTCTTGTTAGGGTCCTTTGCCGACAGATTGGCGACGACGAGTCCGGTGGCGATCGCCGTGACGACGACGAGAGCCATGCCGATTGCGGTCAGCTTCCAGGGATTGTTCCAGCCTCCATTGCTCATGATCCGTTCCTCCTGTTCGCCCGGAGCGCAGGCGTCTAAAGGAAGAAACGGCAATTCGAATGCCACGCGGATCAGGCGCTAAATGGACCTAGAAAGGGCAGAATAATAGCGAAAGACGGAAAAACTTTTCGCCCTGCGTTGTCGCGACAGGGAAGGTTCAGCGAGCGACGATCCTGCTCAGACCTGCACCAGGGCGACGTTCTGATCGGCGAGCCAACCCGACACCTTTGCCCAGTGCTGCGGCTCCCGACGCTCCCACGATCTCACGGCCTGGACTGGCACAACGACGTAAGGGAGGCGGTCCCGGACGACGGCCTCGATGAGGCGGGCGAGGTCGGTCTGGGAACGGCGGAGGTCGTCAATCAGCTCGTCGGGCATGGTCATCGAGTCAACTCCTGTCGGGTCGGGTTGGAGAAACCAGCACTAAGAAGCAAGTCGGATGCCGTCTCCATCCGTGGGGCTTGGCTAGTGTCACTACCCCGACAGATCGCGGATCGCGCCGAATCTAAATTCGGCCGTCTGCCTGGAGTACCCGGTCACTCTTACCAGCAAGCAAAAAAGAGAGGTCTAAGAGGCAGCTCCGGAGTGACCGACGATATCCTTGGTGTGCTCGCCCAGCGTGGGCGCCCGGCGGCTGATGGGAGGACGCCGGCCGTCGAAGGAGACGGGCAGCGTCATGAGATCGTAACCGAGCTCGGGCACACCCTGAAGCACACCCAGAGCTTCTACCTGAGGCTCAGCGAGCATCTCGCGCAGGTCCTGGATGGGCGCGCAAGGGACGCCGGCCTCCTCGAGCGTGTCGATCCACTCGCCCTTCGTGCGCGTGCCGAGCACGCCCTCGATCAACTCGACCAGCTCGAGACGGTGCGCGCGCCGGTCGCCGTTGGTGACGAAGCGCGGATCCTTGGCCCACTCCGGATGGCCCAGGGCTATCGCCAGCTTGGCGAAGAGGCGGTCATTGCCTGCCGCGATGATCACCGTGCCGTTCTTGGTCTGGAAGCCCTGGAAGGGGACGAGACGGCGCGAGCCTGTCCGCTCCCGCGAGGGCAGATCGCCGGTGAACTGGTAGCCGGCCACGTGACCGGTGAGCCAGCCCAGCGCGGTCTCGAAGAGCGAGGCGTCCACGATGCCGCCGCGCCCCGTGCGCGCGCGCCGATGGAGGGCGGCGAGGACACCCATGGCCGCCCACATGCCGGTGCCCAGGTCGAGCACGGGCGCGCCAAAGCGCGACGGGGGATCTTCCTCGCCGCCGTTGACGCTGAAGAGCCCCGCGAAGGCCTGCACCATGGGCTCGTAGCCGGGACGGAGGCGGCGCGGACCGCTCCGTCCGAAGGCCCACAGGGAGCAGAACACGAGACGCGGATTGAGGGCGAGAAGAGTCTCGGGGCCCAGTCCCAGTTCCTCGATAACGCCGGGACGGAGGTTCTGCACGATCACATCCGCCTTGGCGATGTAGTCCTTGAGCCATGCGATGGCCTCGGGATTCTTCAGGTCGAGGACGATGGAGCGCTTGTTCATGTTGACGGCGTGGAAGGTGGGTCCGCCTCCGAGCTTGAAAGGCGGGCCCCAGCCGCGCGCTTCGTCGCCCTCCGGCCGCTCCACCTTGACGACATCCGCGCCCATGTGGGCGAGGATCTCGCCCGCGAAGGGGCCGGCCAGCGCCTGTGCGATCTCCACGACCTTGATGCCTTCGAGCGGCAGCGAGTCCGTCATGACGGGATCCTCACGTGGGGCCTCAATGGACTGAAAGCTTGCGTCCCCGCCCCACCATACATCAAGTAGGATCTCCCCAGAGACTCGTCATGGTCGGGCATCACCGCCCGGCGACCAGGAGGATGCGCCTTGGCATCGGCCACACCGCTCGCCCCCGACACGCTCGATCGACTGCGCCGCATCTCCACGCCGACCTTGACCACCCAGCTCTTCAAGCTCGGCTTCCGCAACACGTTCCTCGCCGGCGTCCGGCCGCTCTGTCCCGACAAGCGCATGGCGGGGGAGGCGGTGACCGTGCGCTTTGCGCCCGCCCGCGAGGATCGTGCCGGCTACGAGGTTCTGGGCGATCCCCGCTATCCGCAGCGCCACGCCATCGAGCACATCCAGCCCGGTCAGGTCCTGGTGATGGACTGCCGCGGAGTGTCGAGTGCAGCGAACGCGGGCGACATCCTCGTCTCGCGCCTCCAGGTCCGCGGCGCCGCCGGCCTCGTGCTGGACGGCGGCATCCGCGACTATCCCTCCGTGCAGGCCTTCGGCTTTCCCGTCTATGCTCTCGGCCCGGCCGCTCCTGCCCACGTCGCGCGGCACGTGGCGGTGGACGAGAACGTTCCTATTGGCTGCGCCGAGGTGCTCGTGATACCGGGCGACATCATGGTCGGTGACGGCGAGGGCGTGGTGTGCATCCCGCGCGCGGTGGCCGACAAGGTCGCCGAGGAGGGGTTGGAGCAGGAGCAGCTCGAGGCGTTCATTCTCGAAAAGATCCGCGGGGGAGCGGGGCTGCCGGGGACGTATCCCCCCAGCGAGCAGACGCTCGCCGAGTACGAGGCGTGGAAGCGAAAGCGCAAGACGGTGTAGGCGGAACAGGGAGGAGACCATGTTTTATAGAGGGATGGACCGGGCGGCGCTCGACGTCGCGTACAACAACACGGCGGCCGTCGGCATCCCGAAGCGGGACCAGTATGTGGCGGGCTGGTCGGCGCGCAGCGAGATGCTTCGGAAGACACGGGAGGCCAAGATCGACCTGCGCTACGGCCACGAGGCGCGGCAGAGGCTCGACGTCTTCTCCTGCGGAAAAACCGGCGCGCCGATCCTCGCTTACATCCACGGTGGCTACTGGCAGATGAACGACAAGGAGCCCTACGCTTTCATTGGCGAAGCGCCGCTCGCCGCGGGCTTTCACTTCGCCCTCATCGAGTACACGCTGGCGCCCGCCGTGCGGCTCGACCAGATCGTAGCCGAGATCAAGACGGCGGTGACGTGGCTCATCGATCACGCGACAGAGGTGGACGGCGATGCGCGCCGTGTGTTCGTGGCCGGGCACTCTGCCGGCGGCCATCTCACCGCGGCGGCCATGGACGAGCCGCGTTTGGCCGGTGGCCTCGCCATCAGCGGCATCTACGATCTCGAGCCCATTCGACTCAACTACCTCAACGACAAACTCCGGCTCGACGAGGCCGAGGCCCGGCGCAACAGCCCCATCCTGCACCTGCCCTCGCGCGCCGCCCCCCTCGTGGTCACGGTGGGGCTGGGCGAGTTGCCCGAGCTCGTCCGTCAATCGGAGGAGTACGCGGCGGCGTGGGCGGCAAAGGGGTTGCCCGGAGAGTACCTGCCGCTTTCCGTGCACGATCACTTCTCCATCTTGGAGGAGCTGGCGCGGCCGTCGGGTCGCCTCTTCGCCGCGCTCCGGCGGATCGCGGGCGCATCGTAGGCCGGCATGAGCACGGCATCGGGCTGGCTCGTTTGGGCGCTCCTGTCCGCCGCGTTCGCCGCCCTCACGGCGATCTTCGCCAAGATCGGCCTCGAAGGCGTGGACTCGGACCTCGCCACGCTGATCCGCACCACGGTGATCCTCGTCGTGCTCGCGGGCTTCGTCTACGCCGCAGGCAAGTGGAGCAATCCACTCGGGCTTTCGGGGCGCACGTGGTCCTTCCTCGTCCTTTCTGGCCTCGCCACCGGGGCCTCCTGGGTGTGCTACTTCCGCGCGCTCAAGATCGGCGACGCCTCCAAGGTCGCCCCCGTGGACAAGGGCAGCCTCGTGCTGGTGGCCCTCTTCGCCGTCGCCTTCCTCCACGAGCGCCCGTCGCTGCGCGAGTGGATGGGCATCTTCATGGTGGCGGGGGGCGTGCTCGTGCTCGCCGTCCGACGGTGAGCGCCCATTCGAATCCTTCACGGGCACCCGGAAGCGCGAGGCGGGCGGGTCCTGTCGTCGGGGGGAGGGGTGCGCTCATGCTGCGTCACCCGCTCGCCTGAATCGCAGCCCTGCGGGCTGCGCGCAGGACGAGGGGGTCCCACTCCGCCTGAGCGCACCCCTGCCCCCGCCGCCACCCGCCCGGTCGCACGTGTGGCGCTCGCGAGTGATCTAGGTTAGCGCTTGGGGGCGAGCACGGCGGGCAGGGCGCGCAGCACTTCGACGAGGCAGTCGCGCACCCGCGCGAGATTCGCCTCCGCGCGCGCGGGCACCGAGCCTCGCGAGATCAAGGCGATCAGCTCCTCCCAGGTGACGGTGACGAGCAACGCGGAGTTGATCTCGATCTGGAGCGCATGCACCTGCCGCGTAGCGGGCTGTCCCGCCGTGGCCACGATATTTCCCCCCGTATAGCCGCTCACATTCTCGTGGGTCTCGAAGCCGTGGCGGGTGAAGATCGCCCGCACGACCTCGGTGAGGGCGGGGGAGCAGGTCGAGCCGTGCCGAGTGCCGATGATGACCTGGTGGTCCTGCATCCGGCGCGGGCTCCCCGTGTGGCCGTCGAGGAGGATGGCGAAGCCGTGCTGGGCGCGGAGCTCGTCGAGAAGGCGATCAAGGGTTGCGTAGTAGGGGTCGTAGTGCGCGCGAAGCCGGCGCTCGAGATCGGCGGGGGCGAGCGGCCGGGCGAAGAGCGGCACGTCCCGCATCGTGTGCGTGCGCACCACGCCGCGCCGCGAGCGCACCTCGCCGTCGCGCTCCTCGAAGTCGTCGCGTCGCCGGTTGACGTCCACGAACATGCGCGAGATCGGCGTGGCGAGGACGGTGGCTCCGTGCTCGTGGAGGTCCCCGTAGACGTCGCCGGCGAAGGTGTCCGCGAAGCCGTAGGCGAAGGTCTCGAAGCGCGGCTCGCCGTAATCCTCGCGGGTGATGTGCGGGAGAGGCCGGGTGCCGAAGTGGGGCACACTCACCAGCACCGGCGACCGCGCGCCCGGCGTCGGTCGGCGCACGATGGGGAACAGCTCGACGGCGTCCATGCGCGGCCATGCTACGGCGGACCCCGACCGATCGGCAAGCGGTGGGCCCGCGCCGCGGGGGAGCCGAGAGACGAGGCGGGGAGAGCGAGGCGGAGGCACGAGCAACCGGACGAGGGCCGGGGAAAAGCACGAACGTCGGCGGTTGCGTGACGGTAGCATGGCGTCGACCCCGAGAGGGAGGGGCCAGGCAGGTCAACCATCATCGAGAGGCGAGGAGATCATGCTCCCCACGCACGGACGCTACGACTACTCGAACATCACCAAGCGCCCCGACTACACCTGGCCGGGCGGCCGGCGGCTCGCCGTCTACGTCGCGCTCAATATCGAGGCCTTCGGCTTCGGGGTGGGCAAGGGAGCCGCCATCGCACCACCCGATCAGGCGCAGAGCCACAGCATCTACAGCTGGCGGGACTACGGCAACCGCGTGGGCGTCTGGCGCCTTTTCGAGCTCCTCGACGAGCTCGGCATTCCCGCCGAGGCGCAGATGAACACCGCCGTCTACGAGATGGCGCCCGACGTGCCCGAGCGGCTCCGCGCGCGGGGCGACGAGATCCTCGGCCATGGCGTGACCAACTCCGACGAACAGGGACATCTCGACGAGGCGACGGAGCGCGGCCTCATCGCGGAGGTGACCGCCACCATCGAGCGCTACGAGGGGGCGCGACCCACGGGCTGGATGAGCCCCTGGCTTTCCAACAGCACGGTGACCATGGATCTCCTGCAGGAGGCGGGCTACCGCTACGTGATGGACTGGACCATGGACGACCAGCCCGTGTGGATCCGCACCCGCAAGGGGCGGATCCTCGCCATGCCCTATCCGATCGAGGTGAACGACACGCGCGGCATCGTCTGGTACCGCTATACCGCCGACGAGTTCGCCGAGATGATCGTGGACCAGTTCGACGAGATGCTCGCGCAGTCGGCCCGTCAGCCCCTGGTGTGCCCGATCTCTCTGCATCCGTTCGTGATCGGGCGCCCCTATCGCATCCGCCGGCTGCGCCGGGCGCTCCAGCACATCCTGGAGCATCGCGATCGCGTGTGGCTGACGCGCCCGCGCGACATCTGCGCCCACGTCGAGTCCCTGCCCCGGGGGATCGTGCCGGGAAGCTGAGGATCCCTTCGCAGGGATAGAGGGGAGCGCTAAGCGAAACCCAGGGAGAGGGGTAAGAGCTTAGCGCTTCTTGAACACGCCTTCCCGGTCGAGCTGCATCAGGGCCTGTGCGCCCGAGCTGAAGGTGGGGCCACCCCCCGGCACCGCGGCGGACTGGATCGCCTCGAGAAGCTCGCGCTTGGTCGCCCCGTGATCGATGGCCCGACGCATGTGCGCGAGCACGCCCTCCTGCCGCCCGCGGAAGGCGAGGATGCCGATGATGACCATCTCGCGATATTTGATGGCGAGCTCCTTGCCCTCTCCAATGGAGAGGGCCGAGAGTGGCTGACGCGCCTTCACGTATTCGGGATCCTCCTTGGCGACCCAGTCCCAAAAGGGATAGCCATAGGGGCTCGCTGTCTTGCCGTCGACCTTCCGGGTCTTCGTGCCGCCATTACGTCCGCTCATGGTCGTCTCCTCGGATGTTTCGGTGATGGCTAGAAGGTGGCGGTGATCTTGGCGCCCCGCGAAGTCTGACACTCGCCCGTGCCGCCGCCGCCCATGCCCACGCCGCCCGCGTCGAGATTGAAGCGGCACAGCATGCGCGTGCCACGATCGCCCTTGAGGGTCGCCACCGCCTTATTTTGGTAGTCGCGCAGGAAGGCTTCGGTGTCCCGTCCCGCACCCCACATGCTGTTGTCGATGTCACCCTGGTACATGTCCGGCTCGTCGCCCGTCCACGCCGGCTCGAGCTTGCTCTTTGACATGCCGGCCTTCACCACCTGATAGGTGCCGGCGAACTGCTCGCCGTCGGGCATGGTGGCAGAGATCTTCCCGCTCTCCCCGAAAAGCCCGGAGTTCCACTTCATCACCAGGGGCGCCGACGGCTGTCCCTTCACGGCCACGCTGCCCCTGACCGCTCCCGAGGCGCATCCCAGTGACGCCGCCGCCAGGACCGAGACGGCGGGGAGCCACCCCATGCCTCGCCAGCTCATGCCGAGCCTCCCGTGATCGAGTGTCGTTCGGTGCGCGGTGATGATAGACGGCTCGCCACCACGAGGCAAGGTGAGGGGAGGGCTGTTATGCTGTGGCCTGCGGAATGCGCGTGATCGTCGAAGGGCTGTCCAAGACTTACCGCGACGGGAGCGGTCAGGATGTCGTCGCTCTCGACGGCATCGGTCTCACCGTCGAACCCGAGGAGTTCGTGGCCATCCTCGGTCCGTCGGGCTGTGGCAAGTCCACCCTGCTCAATGTCGTGGGAGGGCTGCTCGGCGCCACCGGGGGCGAAGTCGTCTTCGAGGGGGAGCGCCGCGCCGGGCAGCCGCTCACTGCCACTGTGTTCCAGGAGTTCGCGCTCTTCCCGTGGCGGACGGCGCGAGGCAACGTGGAGTTCGGCCTCGAGGAACTGGGTGCGCCCGCCGCGGAACGTCGGGCCCGCGCGGCGCGTTTCATCGCCATGACTGGGCTGGAGGGCTTCGAGCGCAAGTATCCCCATCAGCTCTCGGGCGGCATGCGACAGCGGGTGGGCATCGCACGCGCGCTCGCCGTGGAGCCTGCCGTCCTCCTCATGGACGAGCCTTTCTCCGCCCTCGACGCGCAGACGCGCACGTTGATGATGGAGGAGCTCCTCGGGATCTGGGAGCGTACGCGCACGAGCATCCTCTACGTCACCCATAACATCCAGGAAGCCGTCTACATGGCTGACCGGGTGGTGGTGTTGTCGCGGCGCCCCGGCCGCGTCCTCGAGGTGGTGCCCGTGGAGCTCAAGCGTCCCCGCCACGAGGGTCAGATGGGTGAGGCCGGGTTCCTGCAAGCCTCCGAGCGTATCTGGGGGCTGATCAAGTCGCAGGCCTGGGCGGCGCTGGTCGAGGAAAGGCGCTGATGGCCGTCGAGCGCGTGGCCGCCCATGACCGCGCGTCCTTCCTGCTCCGCGCCGATCACCGGCTGCTACGGGTGGGCGCTCTCGCAGGTCTCCTCGTGCTCTGGGAGGCGCTGACGCGCGTGGGCTGGATCCCCGCCCTGTTCCTGCCCTCACCGCTCGGGGTCATCCGGGAGCTCGGCGAGATGGCAGCTTCCGGCCAGCTCTTCGTCCACTTGGAGGCGAGCCTCCGCCGTCTCCTGCTCGGCTTCGCTCTCGGCGCCGTGGCGGGCGTGGCGGTGGGCGTCGTCACGGGATTCTTCTCGCGCGCGGAGGCGGTAGGTCAGCCGCTCATCGCCGCGACCTTCCCCATCCCCAAGATCGCGCTCCTGCCGCTGCTCATCCTGTGGCTCGGCCTCGGCGAGCCGTCCAAGATCGCCGTCATCGCCCTCGGGGTCTTCTTTCCCATGGCCATCAATACCTATGCGGGGGTGCGCGAGGCGGATCCGCTCCTCGTGCGGGCGGCGGTGGCCTTCGGGGCGGGGCGATGGAGCATCATCCGCAAAGTGATCCTGCCCTCAGCCCTGCCCATGATTTTCGCGGGGCTCAAGCTCGGCGCGGGCACGGCGCTGCTCCTCCTCGTCGCCGCCGAGATGATCGCGGCCGACTCCGGCATCGGCTTCCTCGTCCTCCACGCCGGCAACATCATGGACACGACCAAGCTCATGGTCGGCATCGTCTGCCTGTCCCTCCTCGGCGTGCTCTCGCACTGGGTGCTGACGCGCGGCGAGCGACTGGCCGTGCCTTGGCGCTACACGGCATGAGCCGCGCGCGGATCGGAATCTTGGCGCTGGCATGGAGCCT
>DATGCY010000689.1:0-2323 GCA_035311385.1 Candidatus Methylomirabilota bacterium | reverse complement strand
CGCTGAGCGTTTTCGAGGATCAGGGCGGGGTCGGCGCCCTCGTTGTAGCGGTCGGGATCCACCACCTCGTCGTGGGCGAGGAGCCCGTGGATGGTGAGGTCGCCGTGCTCGGGGCGCATGTAGGTCATCTGCACGGTGTCGGCCACCGCGGGATGGGCGGCGAAGCCCGCCGGCCGGCGGAAGAAGCACATCTGGTGACGGGTGGGCGTGATCGCGATGTCGATGCCGAGCGGGCGCAGGAGCCGATTCGCCCACAGGCCGCCGCAGTTCACCACGACCGGCGCATCGATCGTGCGGCTCTCCGTGCGCACGCCGGTGACTCGGGATCCGGCGGTGCAGATGGCGTCGACCTGCTCGTACTGCGCGATCACCGCGCCCAGCTCCCGCGCGCGGTTCACCAGGGCGTTGGCCGTCGAGGACGGATCGGCGTAGCCTGACTCCGCCTCGTAGCTGGCGAGGGCGATGTCGTCGACGTTGACGGACGGTACCAGCGCCGTGACCTCGAGAGGATCGAGCAGGGCGACGCGCGCGCCCAGCTCCCGGGCGCGCAGGGCGTTGTGGCGGAGATGCGGAGCGGCCGCGGCGCCGGCGAGGACGAGCATGCCGACCTGCTGGAACCCGGGATCGCCGTCGCCGCCGATCACGTCCTTCCAGTGGCGGAAGACCTCCGCCGCCGCGCTGGCCGTGCGCGTGAAGAAGTCCATGGCGTAGAAGCGCCGCACGAGGGCGGTGGAGCGGCCAGTGGGGCCGGAGGCAATGAACTTCTTCTCGACGAGGACGACCCGCCCCGCCTTCTTGCGCGCGAGGTGATAGGCGAGGCTCGCCCCGTGGACCCCTCCGCCCACGATGACGACGTCCGCGGTCGTCTCGCTCACTCGTCGCTCAGGATGAGCGGCGTCTGGGCGGTGGGCTCGGCGATGGCCATCCCTGCCTCCCAGTGCGGGCTGAACTGGGTCGGGATGCCGAACCAGCTCACCCACTGCTCGCGCATGGCCGGCGGTTCGTCCGCGGGCCACAGGACGTTGAGGGGAAGGGGGCGAAGCGGAGGACGGAAGCTCGGGAGCGGGATACGGTCTATCGTGGTGCCGGCGGACTGGGCGAGGAGCAGGCCCACCTGCTCGCGGCAGCGGCGGCTCTGGCAGGGGCCCATCCCCGCGCGCGTGAGCCGCTTGATCTGGTCCTGGTTTACCGGGCCGTCGCCCAGGATGGTCTCGAGGCTCCGGGCGTTCATCTGCGGCGAGTCCCACTTGAGATAGCGCGGGGGCTTCACCTCCACGAGCTCGCGGCGCGTCACCTCCTCGCACTGGCAGACGTTGACCTCCCACCCGCCCACGTGGACGAGGGACTGGAGCCACTGCTGCCAGTAAGCGTGCACGGCGGGGCCGTCGCCCTCCGCCCTTCTCCGGGCAGGTAGCGGTGACAGATTGGCCCCCAGGGACTGCGCGGCGGCGATGCCCGCGACGCGGCCCTGCTCACGCGCCGTCGCCCGATCGCCGCGCACCCCCGCGCAGTCGCCGACGGCGAAGACGCCTGCCGCAGTGGTCTGCATCACGTCGCTGAGCTGGGGGACCCAACCGCCGCGCGAGGAGGCGAACAGAAGACGGGCGCCCACGAGATGGAGCAGCTCCACGTTCGGCACGAGTCCCAGGGCCCAGCAGATCGTGTCGCAGGCGATCTCGCGCTCGGTGTCGACCACGGGCTCGAGGGCCGCGTCGACCTGCACCAGCACCACCGACTCCACCTCGCCGACCTTGCCGCGGGCCTCCTTCACGGTGTGCGACAGGTACACGGGCACGCCGTGAAGAGTTGGGAACGCGCCGATCTCGCCGTGGACAGCGTCGCCGACCTCGACGACGCCCGCGACGTCGATGCCGTGCTCGAGGGCGAGCGCGGCGGTGGCGAGGGCGAGGCTGCCCGAGCCCAGGATGAGCATGCGCTTGGAGGCGAGGGCGCGATAACGGGTGAGGAGGGCGTGCGCGCCCGCCGCTCCCATGGCGCCCGCGCGCTCCCACCCGGGGAAGCCGAGAGCCACGTCGCGCGCGCCTGCCGCCACGATGAGCCGGTCGTAGCCGACGAGCCACGAGCGCCGGTCGTCGGCCAACCCCAGCATGGGACCGGGCAACTCGCGCACGCTCGGCCCGTTGACGAAGGCGCCCCACACGTAGGTACCGAGCTGCACGTCGACACCCGCCTCGTGCGCCTCGGCGAGCCCGGGATTGGCCTCCACCACGCGCTCCATCATGAGCGCGCGATTCCGCACCGACTCCTGCATGCGCTGGCCGAAGTAGAGCGGCACGTCCATGGCCATCATGTCGTTGTCGAC
>DATGCY010000688.1:0-6587 GCA_035311385.1 Candidatus Methylomirabilota bacterium | reverse complement strand
ATCGAGCCCGATCCGAAGAAGATCCGTTGCGACATGCCCGTCGAGGTGGTTTTCGAGAAGCAGACGGACGAGATCACCTTGCCGCTCTTCCGCCCCGCGGGAGGTGCGCGATGAAAGAGCTCCGCAACTCGGTCTGCATCGTGGGCGCGGAGGAGAGCGATGAACTCGGTACGCTGCCCCACAAAAGCCAGCTCACCCTGCACGTGGAAGCGGTGCGGAATGCCGTGCGGGATGCTGGCCTGAAGATCAGCGACGTGGATGGGATCTTCACGGCGGGGCAGCACTCACCCGCCACCATCGGCGAGGCGCTCGGCATCGTGCCCCGCTACGTGGACGGCACCACGGTGGGGGGCTGCTCCTTTATCATCATGGTCGGCCATGCTCTCGTCGCCCTCCATCACGGCCTCTGCGACGTGGCCGTGGTCTGTCACGGCGAGTCGGGCCGCTCGCAGGTGGGCGTCACCCCGCGGCGCGACACCGCCGTCCCCGGGCAGTACGAGGCACCCTTCGGCTTCGGCGGCGCCTCGACCATGTTCGGCATGATCACCACGCGGCACATGCACGAGCACGGGACGACGCTCGAGCAGTGGGCGCAGGTCGCCGTGTCCACACGGCAATGGGCGGCCCTCAATCCCAAGGCCAAGAACCGCGAGCCCATCACCATCGCCGACGTGCTCAACTCGCGCCCCGTCTGCTACCCGTTCAATCTGCTCAACATCTGCCTCGTCACCGACGCGGGCGGCGCGGTGGTGCTGACGCGGGCCGACCGCGCCAAGGACTGCGCCAAGAAGCCGGTCTACGTGCGGGGAGCGGGGGAGGCGACGGAACACGTCAGCCTCACCCAGATGAAGAACCTCACCTTCAGCGAGGCGACCAAGAAGTCGGGGGCCAAGGCCTTCGCCATGGCCGGTGTTGGCCACAAGGACTTCAACCACATCATGCTGTACGACGCCTTCACCTCGGGGCCGCCGATCATGCTGGAGTCGCTGGGCTTCTGCAAATCGGGAGAGGGCGTGACCTTCTTCGAGCAGGGCAGGTCCACGCCGGGTGGCTCGCTCCCCATCAATACCAACGGCGGCGGGCTGTCCTACACGCACTCCGGGATGTACGGGATCTTCCCCATCATCGAGGCAACGCGCCAGCTTCGTGGCGACTGCGGCGCCCGCCAAGTGCCGAAGTGCAACGTGTCGCTGGTCAACGGCATGGGCGGCATGCTTTCGGCGGCGGGGACCCTCGTCCTCTCGAACGAGAGGTGACGAGGCCTATGCGACGGATTGGCCGGAGCGCGTCGCGGAGGTCCGGGACCGGCAAAACCCGGGCGCCGTTCGTCTGATGATAGGCCGATGAGCTGAGTTTACCTCGTCCTCGCCGGGCCGTTCGAGGTGCCTCGAGTCTCGGTCGGTATCCGAGCGTCGGGTGGGTGTGGCCACATCGAAGCTGGCACACCGAGGGGGAGCGCAGCCATGGCGCATTTCGAGACGACGCAGTTGCCCGCCGGCCGCGACGTGGTTGCACCGGACGGCTCGGACGTGCGGGTGCTGCTTGCCCTCGCGAGTGGCGGCATGGCGCACTTCGTCCTCGCTTCCGGCCACACCTCGACGGCGGTGACCCATCGCACCGTGGAGGAAATCTGGTACGTCCTATCCGGTCGCGGCGAGATGTGGCGGCGGCACGCGGATAGGGAGAGCGTGGTGGAGATGGAGCCGGGCGTCTGCTTGACCATTCCACCTGGCACGCACTTCCAGTTTCGATCCACGGGCACCGAGGCGCTGGCCGTCGTCGGGGTAACCATGCCGCCGTGGCCCGGAGACGGTGAGGCCATCGTGGTCCCGGGGAAATGGCCTCCGACGGTGCCGTGACACCGCGCGGTCGTCTCGCCATTACGACATGACTGTAGTCTTCGTGCACGGCGTCCCGGATACGCAGCACGTGTGGGACGCCGTCGTCTCGCGTCTCGATCGCCGCGACGTCGTGCGGGTCTCGCTGCCCGGATTCGGCTCCCCAGCGCCTGCTGGTTTCAGTGCGACCAAGGAAGCCTATGTCGACTGGCTGATCGGCCAACTCACTGCGCTGCCGAGTCCCATCGACATCGTGGGACACGACTGGGGCGCGCTCCTCACCGTGCGAGTGATGTCGCTCAGACCCACTCTGGTTCGCAGCTGGGCCGCGGGCGGGGCGCCGCTCGATCGCGAGTACGTGTGGCATCAGGTGGCGCAGGCGTGGCAGACACCCGGAAAGGGCGAGCAGATCATGGCGGCCCTGACACCGGAGACGATGACCGCCAACCTCGTCTCGGCCGGGGTCCCGCCCGCGGACGCGGCGAAGACGGCGGCCCGGGTGGACCCCACGATGAAGCGATGCATCCTCGCCCTCTACCGCTCCGCGGTACACGTGGGCGTGGAGTGGGAGGACGACCTGCGCCGCGTCTCGGCGGCGGGACTGGTCCTGTGGGGCGAGAAGGATCCGTTCGCCGCGGTTGGGTTCGGGAGGCGGCTCGCCCAGAGGACGCAGGCCGGATTCGTCTCCTTTCGAGACTGCTCGCACTGGTGGCAGCTGGAGCGTCCCGCGGAGGTCGCCGCGGAGCTCTCGCAGCACTGGGCTGGGCTCTAGTCAGTCGGGCGAGCGAAGTGCCACGGCGGCCGGCGGCATGCGGACGCGGCGCCACATGTTCAGCACGAACAGGCCCGCTCCCGCGAGCTGGCCCAGCCCGCCTGCCGCGATGAGGAACCGGAGGATGGGGGCGGGTGAAAGACCCGCCCAGAGCTCGGCCGCGGCGCGGAGCGCGGTGGCGGTGGCCATCACCCAGTACACCGCCTCGGCGAGCGCCGGTCGATAGCTCGCATCGTCCCGGGCCGGACGGGGAAACATCCAGGTCGCCACGCCCATCACGATCATGAGCATGAAGCCGACGAGCAGGAGATGGACGTGGGCGGTGATGAAGAGCCTCGGCGGATAGCGCCCGAGAACGAACTCGGCCACGATAATCCAGCCGCCAAGGAGCAACCCGGCCATGAGGAAGACGAAGCTGGTCTTGATGTAGCGCCGCACGAGCGGAGTCATGACCTCGGCGTCGGGCTCGGGGCAGGTTCGAAGAGGATGTTGATCACGCCGCTCTCAAAGCGCCGCTCGCGAACGTGGGTGGAGCGCGCGAGGAGGTCGAGCATGCGAGCGTTCTCCGCGAGCACGTAGGCGCGAAAGCGATGGAGGCCGCGCGCCTGGGCCGCCTCGAGCAGGGCGTGGAGGAGGATCGCCCCGATGCCCTTGCCCTGGTATCCGTCCTGCACCACGAAGGCGACCTCGACGGTGTCGGGCTCGTCGGCAGGCTCGTAGCGGGCCACCGCGATGAGCTCGCGGCCCTGCTCGACCACGAGGGCCAGGCGGCGGTGATAGTCCACGCGGGAGAGCATGCGCGCCCAGTTGGGGGGCAATCGCCGCATGATGGTGAAGAAGCGCTGATAGGCGGTGTGCTGGCTCAGCCGATCGTAGAGTTCGACGAGGCGAGGGGCGTCGTCTGGTCGGATGGGCCGAAGGCGCAATTCGCTCCCATCGCGGAGCCGCACCGTGCGTTCGAGCTCGGTGGGATAATGTGAGATGGAGTCAGCCACCACGGGGCCGATTGTAGCGTGCCCGGCCCTGTGTGGAGGAGGTGGGTCATGATCATTGCGATCCGGGGCATCCGGCAGGATTCGCAGCTCACTGGCCGCGCGGCCGAGCGGCTCGAGGCCGCGCTGGCCTCGCTGCATGTGGCGCCCATCTCGGCGCGCGTGACCTTCTTCGACGACAACGGCCCGCGGGGCGGGCTCGGCATGCGCTGTGCCATCAGCGTACGCGTCCCGTATCGCCCGCTCATCCGCGTGGACCACGTGGCCCTCACGCGCCGGCTCGCCTTCGACGGCGCCTTTGCCTCTCTCGAGCGCCAACTCGAGCGTTACCGGCAGCGCAACCGCGACATCAAGCGACGTCCCAAGAAATACTTCGCAGCCAAGCGTCTCCTCACCGCCGGCCTCGAGAAGCCGGCAACGTCGGGACGAGCGCGACGGCGAAAGGCGGGCTAAACCGTGCCAGAACGTCCAGCTTCGTTGACCATCTTCGGCGCCTCACCCTCTCCGGCCGTCGTCACCGTGACCACGGCCTCTCCCGGCCAGCGCTTCGTCCGTGCCGGCCGATCGGCTGGCGTTCTTTGGGCCTTTGCCGTGGGCTTCGTGTTCGTCCCCGGGCTGCACTTCGTGCTCGTGCCGACCTTCCTGATCTTGGGTGCGGTCGCCGGTCTGCGACAGCTCAGAGGCACCGAGGTGGTGTCGGGCGTGCATGGGACCTGCCCCCGCTGCGGGCGCGAGCAGGACTTCACCGCGGGGAATCGCCTCACCCCGAGCTGGAGGCTCGACTGCCCCGCCTGCCACAACACGCTCACCCTCACTCTCGAGGCGGAGCCCGTGCCCAGCGACGTGACTCCGCGCGCCTAGCGAAGCTCGGCGAGGGCGAGCGGCTTCTCCCCGACGGTGGCCGCCACCGCCGGATGCACGACGCGGCCGCGCCAGATGTTGACGCCGCCCGCCAGTTCGGGATCGTCTCGCACGGCCTGGAGTGGTCCCTTGCGCGCGAGGGCGAGAGCATAGGGAAGCGTGGCGTTGGTCAGGGCGAACGTCGAGGTGCGCGGCACGAGGGCGGGCATGTTCGTCACGCCGTAGTGGAGCACGCCGTGAAGGGTATACACGGGCTCGAGGAGGGTGGTGGGTCGGACCGTTTCGATGCAGCCGCCCTGGTCCACCGCCACGTCCACGATGACGGCACCTGGCTTCATGCGGCGGACGAGGACTTCCGTGACGAGGCGCGGCGCGCGCGCGCCCGCCACCAGCACGGCGCCCACGAGGAGATCGGCCCGCGCGATGACCTGCTCGATGTTGAAGGCGTTGGAGGCCAGCGTGATGACGCGGCCGCCGAAGACGTCGTCGGCGTGACGCAGCCGATCGAGATTGATGTCGAGCAGCGAGACGTCCGCCCCCAGGCCGAGAGCGCTCTTGGCCGCGTTCAGCCCGACGGTGCCCGAGCCCAGGATGGCCACGTTACCGTGGGGCACGCCGGGCACTCCGGAGAGGAGGATCCCGCGGCCGCCGTACGCGCGCCCGAGATAATGCGCGCCCTCCTGGACGGCGAGCCGACCGGCGACCTCGCTCATTGGTGTCAGAAGAGGAAGGCTGCCGTCGGCTCGCTCCACCGTCTCGTAGGCAATGGCGATGGCGTTCCGAGCGACGAGTCCCCGGACGAGGTCGGGCACGGCGGCCAGATGCAGATAGGTGAAGAGCGTCTGGCCGTCGCGAATGCGCGGCACCTCCTCGGCCAGCGGCTCCTTCACCTTGAGAACGAGTTCGGCCTGACGCCACAGCTCTGCGACGCCGGCGAGCTCGGCGCCCGCCGCGGCAAACTCTTCGTCCCGGAAGCCGCTTCCCGCGCCGGCTCCCGCCTCCACGAGGATGCGATGGCCCGCGTCGGAGAAGGCCCGGGCCCCCGCGGGGGTGAGGGCGATCCGCTGCTCGCCGACCTTGATCTCCTTCGGCACGCCGACGACCATGTTTTCACTATGCTCGCGCCCGGAGTGCGCGGCAAGATGGAGGTAGGAGGTGGCGGCGCGCATTGGCTCGAGAGCGACCGGATTTGACTTCTCCTGGAGTCTAGTGGACTATCCCTCCCACATGTCCGGCCGGGACTACGACGCCATCATCGTGGGCGCCAGCTTCGCCGGCCTCGCCGTGGCTCGCCGTCTCCCGGGTCGAGTCCTCCTCCTCGACCGGCATGAAGTCGGCGCCGTGCAAACCTCGGCCTGCGGCACGCCCCTCTGGGTTCCTCAGGCGCTCGGCGTGGCCAATAGCGTGCTGCAGGTCCACGACAAGCTCACCGTACGCGCCCCCACGCGCAGCGTCACCTACGACCTGTCCGCCGTACCTTTCTGCACTTTCGACTACCGGCGATTCTGCGAGGGGCTGCTCGAGCAGACGCGGGCGCGCTTTCTCCGCGCCTCCGTGACGGGGCTGGAGGATGGCGCGGTGCGCACGAGCGACGGGCGGTTCACCGCGCCCATCATCGTGGACTGCTCGGGATGGCGCGGGGCCCTCGTCAACGATGGCGCGCCCGCCTCGCCCGGGGAAGGACACTTTTCCTTCGGCCTCGAGACGAAGACGGATCTCTCCGACGACGGGCTTTCCTTTTGGCTCGACGGCCGGCTGATTCCGCGCGGGCTCGGCTGGGTATTTCCCGTGGGCAAGGGCAGCCTGATCGGCCTCGGTTCCTACGTGGGACTCTCCAAGCTCAAGCCCGCCCTCGAGCGCTTCCTGCGCGACCGCGGCGCGGTCGGCACGACGTACCACGGCACCTACTTCCCGAATCGCCTCTTCCGTCCCACCGTGGGGCGCCTCTTCGCGGTAGGCGACGCGGCGGGACAGTGCCTGCCCCTCACCGCCGAGGGCATCCGTCCCGCGCTCTACTTCGGCGTCGAATGCGGACGCATCATCGGGCAGATCTTCGAGGGGCGGCTCGGTATCGCCGAGGGCCTCGAGCGCTACCGGGTTCTCGTAGAGCGGTATCGCCACGCC
>DATGCY010000687.1:0-2260 GCA_035311385.1 Candidatus Methylomirabilota bacterium | reverse complement strand
GGCGAGGGCGTCATGACGCGGCGAGCCAGGCACTCAAACCCCTTATTCTTATTGCTTGTGCTCGACTTCCAGCGCCGATATCATCGCGGGAAATCACTCAGATGGCCCTCAACCGTCCGCCAATGAAGGAGGGACGTTCTATGGATCAGGGTGTTTCACGACGGAGCTTTCTCGGGCAGATCGGTCTGACGGTCAGCACCGCCGCGGCCGGCGCGGTGCCGCTGGTGGGGGGCCCGGCACTCGTGGGCCGCGCCGAGGCTCAGGCGCAGCCCAAGGGGAAGATCCCCGATACTCCGTACAAGGTCGGGCACATGACGTTCCACACGGGCGCCGCCGCCGTGCTGGGCGAGCCGATGTACAAGGGTCACATCCTCGCCGCAGAAGAGATCAACGCCAAGGGTGGCCTGCTCGGCAAGCGCAAGATCGAGACGATCAAGGCCGACGAGAACGCGGGCACCGACGCCAACGTCAAAGAACTTCGCCGCATGAAGGCGTCGGAGAAGATCGACTTCTTTACGGGCATCACCTCCAGCGGCAACACGCCCGCCCTCGGCCCGGTGGCCGAGGAGCTCAAGGTCCTTACCGTCTTCGTCGACGGATGCACCGACTTCCTCTTTGACAAGGCGGTGCCCAACCCGCACTACATCTTCCGCATCACCAACATCCAGTCGGCGGATGGCGTCACCTGCGCGCTGGCCGTTGCCCAGACTTGGCCCACCGCCAAGAAGATCGCTCATATCCATCCCGACTACTCCTATGGCCGCAACGCCTTCGAC
The DNA here is from genome assembly GCA_035311385.1 of Candidatus Methylomirabilota bacterium. Lineage (GTDB taxonomy): Bacteria > Methylomirabilota > Methylomirabilia > Rokubacteriales > CSP1-6 > AR37. The sequence continues at coordinate 1,484 of DATGCY010000687.1, read as the reverse complement.
CACGTGCGCATCGTCATGGAGAAGCTGATGCCGGGCTCGCAGGTGGTATCGGAGGGCTGGCCCAAACTCGGCACCACGGACTTCGCCTCCCACATCACCAAGGCCATCTCGGCCAAGCCAGACCTGCTCGTATCTTCCGTGTGGGGCGGCGACTACGTAGCCTTCTACAAGCAGGCCTTGCGCTACGACATGTTCAAGAAGATGAAGCTGGCGAGCACCATCGCCTTCGGCGTCGCCCCGCACGCCATCGGCAAGGATCACCCCGAGGGCGCCATCGCGGGCGTGCACTCGAACTACTACTTCAACTACCCACCCGACGGAAAGTGGCCGATCAACGATGCGTTCGTGAAGAAGTATCTCGATCGCTGGAAGGAGTACCCGAACTTCCAGGCCGAGGGCGCCTACGTGACCATGCACATGCTGGAGATGGCCATCGACCGCGCCAACAAGCTGATGGGGGGCTGGCCGGACGACGAGATGATCATCAGTCAGCTCGAGAACCTGGGCATGTCAGGGCCCGCGGGCTACGTGTACTTCCGTGCCGACAACCACCAAGCCTACAAGGACGCGGTGACGGGCTTCAGCATGAACTCCAAGGATTATGAGTTCCAGATCCTCGACCCGAAGCGCATGATCACCATCCCTATCCGCAACATCACGGCGCCGCCGAACTGGCCGGCGCCGTCCGACGACAAGACCCGGACGTATACCTGGATCGAGAAGACCTGGCCGAAGGTCACGGCCTGATCTTGCCGCATCGCGTGGAGACGGGGGGCGGCGTCGGCCGCCCCCCGCTTCGCGCCTGGCTCGCCGCCGTCCTCACCGCCGTGCTCTGGCTACCCGCGTCGGCGCGGGCCGGCCACGAGCTGCCCTTCTATCCCTCGTTCTATCCGCAAGAGATCAAGATCGACTCGATCGAGCCGGCGTCGGCCGCCCCCCTCGTCGCCAAGAGCGCGGTGCAGGCCTACGTGGGCGGCGATCCCTTCGCGGGACGCAAGCTGCCCGCGGACATGGCGCCGGCGGAATCACTCGGGGCCTTCCTGGTGGTCACCCTCAATCCGGCCGCGCCCGGCTTCGATACTGCCGAGCGACGCTGCGAGCGTGCGCGCCGCATCGTGGGCTCGCTCGTCCCGGATCCGAGCTGGACGTTGCATGCCTATCCGGTAACGCCCTATCACGCCGACTATCTCGAGCACGCCGACCTCGTACCCGCCATCAAGGCATCCGCCGGTGACACGTTCCGGCTGCGGGCGCGCGGCCCGCTGGCGGAGCGCGCGGCGGGAAAGCTGCGCACGGCCGACGGCGCTTGGGATGCCACGGTCGAAGAGATCACGCTCGACGAATTGCTCGCCGCGCAGCGGACCGGCCTCAACGGCTCGCTCGGGCCTCTGTGGGTCAAGCGAGGCTGGTATCACGCCTGGCTGCTCCACAACGGGAGCGTGGCCGATCCCGCCGCCCGGCAGGTTGCGACCGAATCCTATCGA
>DATGCY010000686.1:0-5681 GCA_035311385.1 Candidatus Methylomirabilota bacterium | reverse complement strand
GACGGTGGCCGTCTCATCGATCTCGCAGACTACTGTTTCGTGGTGCCCTACTTCAGCATCCACCGAATCCAGGAAACGCACGTGGCCCTGTACCACATCGTCTGGGATCTCGTGCATGTCGCCCTGGGAGAGGACGATGTCATCTAACGGCGGGCCCGGCCGGTTCGCCCTGAGTTGCCCCGTGCCGCTCACGACCAACGATCGCGTGCTCCTGGGTCACGGGAGCGGCGGCAAGATGACCGCGGACCTGATCGCGCGCTATTTCCTGCCGGCCTTCCGCAATGCGTATCTCGAGCGCCTGGACGATCAGGCCGTCCTGAACGTCACGGGCGGGCGCCTGGCCTTCACCACGGACGCGCACGTGGTGACGCCGCTCTTCTTTCCGGGCGGCGACATCGGGACGCTCGCCGTCAACGGGACGGTCAACGACCTCGCCATGGCGGGCGCCCGGCCGCTGTACCTGAGCGCGGCCTTCATCCTCGAGGAAGGATTTCCGCTCGCAGAGCTCGCGCGCATCGTGGAGTCAGTGAGCGCGGCGGCGCGGAAAGCAGGTGTCCTGGTCGTCACCGGCGACACCAAGGTGGTCGATCGTGGCAAGGCGGACGGTTGCTTCATCACGACGAGCGGTGTCGGCATGGTGACGCACCCTCAGGAGATCACGGCCGCTGCCGCGCGGCCCGGAGATCTCGTGATCCTCAGCGGCGCCATCGCCGAGCACGGCACCGCGATCATGGCGACGCGGGCCGATCTCGAGCTGGAGTCCCCGATCGAGAGCGACTCGGCACCACTGCACGAGCTGGTCTTCGCCATGCTGGAGTCAGGGGGGGAGATCCACTGCCTCCGAGACCCCACGAGGGGCGGGGTCGCCACTGCGTTGAATGAGATCGCGCGCCAATCCTCGGTGGGAATCGTGTTGGAGGAGGAAGCGATCCTCGTGCAGGAGCCGGTGCGGGGGCTTTGCGAGCTCCTCGGCCTCGACCCGCTGTATGTCGCCAATGAGGGAAAGCTTCTCGCCGTGGTGGCGCCGGAGAGCGCCGAGCAGATCCTCGGCGCCATGCGGCGCCGGAACGAGGGGAAAGATGCGCGTATCATTGGAGAGGTAGTCCGCGATCCTGATCGCCTCGTGGTGCTCAAGACACGCGTGCGCGGACGGCGGGTCGTGGACATGCTGCAGGGGGATCAGCTGCCGCGCATTTGCTAGCGCGGGGCGGGAGCCGAGCCATGGCGATGCTGGAGCGGGAAGTCCTCGAGGTCAAGGAGCCGGCGGGGCCCGAGACGCAACCGGAGCCGAGCCGAGAGCGATTGCCGCTCGGGCCGCTCAAGACCATCCATGTCTACTGGCTTGCCGGCATGAGCTGTGATGGCTGCACGATCTCGGTGGCCGGGGCGACCAATCCAGGAATCGAGGGTCTTCTCGCCGGGGTCGTTCCCGCCATGCCCAGGGTGATCCTCCATCACCCGGTGCTCTCGGTTGAAGCGGGCGCGGAGTTCGTGAAGTCCTTCTCCGACGCGTGGGAAGGTAAGCTCGGTGTCCCCTACGTGGTCGTCTACGAGGGCTCGGTGGCGGACGAGCGGATCGCCGGGCGGACGGGCGGGTATTTCTCGGCCATGGGTGTCGAGGCCGTGGAGGGCGGAAGTCCACAGCCGGTGCCGACCGCGACCTGGTTGCGCCGCCTGGCTCCGGGAGCAGCCGCCACCATCGCTATCGGAACCTGCGCCACATGGGGCGGGGTCCCGTCGGCCGAGGGCAATCCTACCGGCGCCATGAGTCTCATGGACTTCCTCGGCAAGGACTACCGGAGCGCCTTCGGTCTGCCCGTGATCAACATCCCGGGGTGCGCGCCACAGGGAGACAACTTCACCGAGACGGTGTTCGCCGTGCTCCTCTTCCTGCAGGGCCTGGGACCTCTGCCGACGTTCGACGAGCTCGGCCGGCCCGCTTGGCTCTTTCGGGAAACGGTCCATCATGGTTGCACCCGGGCGGGGTTCTACGAAGAGGGCATTTTCGCCGAGCGCTACGGCGACCCACAATGCCTCGTGGAGATCGGCTGCTGGGGCCCGATTGTCAACTGCAACATCGTGCAGCGCGGTGCCATCAACCACATGGGTGGGTGCATGCGGGCAGGCGGCGTGTGCATCGGGTGCACCATGCCGGGTTTTCCCGACAAGTTCAGTCCGTTCTACAAGACGCCTCCCGGCGCTGCCATCTCCACCCTCGCCGCCAGGGGCGTGGGCGGGGTGATCCGGCGGCTCCGGCGGCTCTCCAACCGCGAGGCCAACCGCGAGCACCGCTGGGACATGACGCATGAGGTGCCGAGCGGCTGGGCGCACGTGCAGGCGCAGACGGCGATGGACCGCACGATGAAGTTCTTCTACAACATGTGGCAACACCTGGGAGCCAAGAAGCCCGGCCGCCCACCCAGCGAGAAGGAGCGGTTCTGGGGAGCGGATCGCCCGGGATACCGGAGTGATTATATCGATAGCAGCGTCGCTCGGGAGGACACCGATGGGCGACGCTGAGCTCTGGGCGGCCTGGCGACTTTGGATAGTGGTGGCGGCCATCGTGGTCGTGGTGGCGGCGGCTCTGCTCGTGGCGATCTGGCTTACTGCGCGGAGCATTGCCGCCCATGCCGGGCGAGCCATCGTCGCCCTCGAGGCAATTCGCGACAACACGCGGTCGATCTGGGAACTTCAGACGACGAACGAGGTGGCAGAAGAGCTGCGCGCCACGGTACGCGACATCGAGACCAAGGCGACCGCCCTGGCCGAGGCGCTCCAGGGACACACCGCGGCCAGAGGTCGCAGGTAGGCGACGAGTATGCCCCAATCGAGCGTCGAGACCATCCAGCAGATGTGGATCGTGACCCTGATCATTTATGCGGTCGTCCTCGTGGTGGTGGCCGTGCTGCTGACCCTTGTCCTGCACGCCGCCCGGAAGGTGCGAGACGGAGTGGCCACGATCTGGACCATCGGACAGCAAGTCGCCAACAACACCATCCATATCGCGTTGCTCGACACGACAAATCATCTCGCCGGGGACATCCTTGCTTCCGCGAAGGGCATCGTGGGGGCGACAGCCGCCATGGGAGCCCATGCCGCCCAGTGTCCGGGATGTCCAGACTGCGTCCTCGGCGGGGAGGCGAGGCGATGAATGTGTTCGTGGTGCTGGCAATCCTCTCCGTCATCGGGGTGGTGGCGCTGTTCGTGGTCCTCGCGCTTTTCCTGCGCGCGATCGACGGAGAGCTGGAAGCGATCGGGGGGCCGGCCACCCGCTTCGTGACACCGGCCAACTACCTGTCGAAAATTCGCCTGGGTGTCCGCGCCATCGAGCGGCAGACCGACGCGCTGGCCCCGCAGGTCCGCCAGCTTAATGAGGGGCTCAGCGCCACACGCGACGGGCTCAAAGCCATCGACAGCAATCTTGGCGCGCTGATCGCTTCGGTCTCCAGGCAGCCACGGTCATGACCTCGCCGACCATTCCCCACGCCGTCTATATAGTCTGGTGGATAGGGCTGATCGTCACTCTCATCGTCCTGGTGCCACTGGCCGTCTATCTGCTCCATCGCACGTGGCGGTCGGCGCGGTCCATCCAGCGATACGCGGCGGAGACGTTGCAGGCGGCCGGTGGCATCGCACGCAACACCGTGAACATCGCGGCCCTCGATGCGACCATCGGGGTGGCGAGCGACATGCTCGCGGTAGCCGGATCCGTAGAAGGCAGGCTCGACACCGTGGCCGCCGTGTTGGAGGAGCGGGCGCCATGAAGAGGTCGTCATGCTGCTGATCCTGACCTTGATCACCGTAGCCCTCGTGGTCCTCGCGCTCGCCGGCTATCTCATCGCGATCGCCTGGGCGTTGCTCGATACGAAGAAGAGCGTCGCGGCCATCGCCGATGGGCTCGAGGCCGTGCGCAACCACACGGCGCCGTTACCCGAGAAGCTCACCACGATCAACGGGGCGCTCGGGGCACTGCTGGGCGGCCTCGAGGCGGCCGATCGCCATGTGGGACGGGCGGCCAGGGTGTTCCGGCTCTCGTAACACGACGAGGATTCCATGTGCTTTAAGAACCTTCCCATCGAGTTCGACGAGCAGGGCAAGCCGTTCCTCCGGACGGGAGTGGCCAATCCGTACGGCCCCGCCGCGGCGATTCCTCGCGGGGCGCCCGCTCAGCTGACGGCGGAGCGCATCGAGGAACTGCTCAAGCGCAACGGCTACATCAAGGACCTCAACTTCGACCCCGTCACGCGCGTGGCGGGGGCGCTCGCCTTCCACACCGTGGCCGACTTCCAGGGCCGCAAGGTGCTCGAGGCGCGCTCCATGGCGACCCTGTTCCGCGGCTACGAGGTCATCATGATCGGGCGCGATCCGCGGGATGCCATTTTCATCACGAGCCGGGCCTGCGGGGTCTGTGGAGGCGTCCATTCCACGACGTCGGCCATGGCGATCGAGATGGCCATCGGGTGCGTGCCGCCGCCCCTCGGCGTGCTCATCCGCAACATCGCGCTGGCCCTCGAGTTCCTCTACGATCATCCGCTGCACCTCCACCTGCTCGCCGGACCCGACTACTCCTCGGCCATGGTCGGTCCCACCAATCCCTCGGTCCTCGAGCGGGCGCGGCGAAGTGAAGCGCCCCACGCCGAGATCCACGGGTTCCGCACGATGGGCGAGCTCATGGACGACCTCAACCCGCTGAGCGGCAAGCTCTACCTCGAGGCGCTTCATATGACGCGGGTCGCTCGGGAAGCCTACGTGCTGATCTGTGGCAAGTACCCGCATCCGCAGACCATCGTGCCCGGCGGCATGAGCTCGACCATCAGCCTGACCGTCATGAACGAGATGTTCACGCGCCTCGCCCAGTTCTTCGACTACTCGAAGAAGCTCGCGGCCATCTGGGACGACCTCACCGAGTTCTTCTACGAGGCCAATCCGGCGTACAAGCAGGTCGGCGCTCGCCGGGCGAACCTCATCGACTCCGGGATCTTCGACCATCACGAGGCGTACGATGCCACCTACGCGGGCGCCGCCGCGTGGGGAGAGAAGCGGTGGGCGACCCCCGGCGTGGTCATGGACGGCCAGCTCGTCACCACGGATCTCCATGCCCTGAACATCGGAGTGGAGGAATTCGTGGAGCACTCCTACTACGAGGAGTGGACGGGGGACGGGCAACGTCAGCACTTCCCGACGGATCCGGTCGGCAATCCTCTCTCGCCGTACCACCCCTGGAACAAGGTGACCAAGCCACGCCCCCAGGGCCAGAGCTGGAAGGAAAAGTACACGTGGGACACCGCACCGCGATGGGATCGGCAGGCCATGGAAGCCGGCGCCTATGCTCGGCTGTGGAACACCGCGGTCGCCCGGAAGCTGCCGGCAAACCCCTTCATCGAGTCGACGGGCACTTCCCTGAAGCTTCGGCTGCCTCAAGGCGCGCTCCCCGAGCTCGAGCTCGAGTGGAAGGTGCCGTCGGTCTGGAACGCCTTTGAACGGAACCGCGCCCGGGCGTACTGCACGGGGTTCACCACGCTGGTGGCCTTGAACAACTGGCTGGCCGCGATGGATCGACTCAAGCAGGGCGATACGAAAACGAGCACACCCTTCGAGATCCCCAAGCGAGGCGAGCAGCGGGGTGTCGGCTTCTGGGGCGCCGGGCGTGGATACCTGACGCACCATCTGACCCTGGACCG
>DATGCY010000685.1:0-6622 GCA_035311385.1 Candidatus Methylomirabilota bacterium | reverse complement strand
CACTACTTCAACCCGCATGCCCAGCGGATCATCGAGGGCAAGATGGCGGGCGCCAAGGTATGTGTGGTGGACGCGCGCCTCAGCAACACCGCGTCCATGGCGGACTACTGGCTCTCGCCGTGGCCGGGCACGGAAGCCGCGCTCCTCCTCGCCTTCGCCCACCTCCTCCTCCGCGACGGCACCTGGGACCGCGAGTTCGTCCGGCGATGGGTCAACTGGGAGGAGTTCCTGATCCACGAGCGGCCCGGTACCGCCGTGCGCTTCGAGGAGTTCGAGCGCGCCCTGGGCGAGATCTACGCCTCGTACACGCCGGCCTTCGCGGAGCGGGAGACGGGCGTGCCGGCCGCCCGCATCGAGGAGGTGGCACGCGAGATCGGGCGCGCGGGCGGCGCGCTCTCGACCCACGTGTGGCGCAACGCCGCGGCGGGCAATCTCTTCGGCTGGGAGGTCGCGCGTGCCCTCGAGCTCGTGGTGGTGCTCATGGGCGCGGTGGCCTCCCCCGGGGGCACCGCGCCGAGCGCGTGGAACAAGGCCGTACCCGCGCCGCCCATGATGCCGCCGCCCGCCAAGGTATGGAGCGAGCTCCTCATGCCGCGAGAGTACCCGCTCGCCTTCTTCGAGATGAGCTTCCTCCTGCCGCACTTCCTCAAGGAGGGGCGGGGCAAGCTCGCCATGTACTTCACGCGCGTGTACAACCCCGTGTGGACCAACCCCGACGGCATGTCGTGGGTGGAGATGCTCACCGATGAGGCGAAAGTGGAGCGGCACGCCTGTCTCACGCCGATCTGGAGCGAGACGGCGTGGTTCGCCGACTACGTGCTGCCCATGGGGCATGCCTCCGAGCGTCACGATCTCATGAGTCAGGAGACGCATGCCGCGCGCTGGATCGGCTTTCGCCAGCCGGTGCTCCGCGTCGCCCTCGAGCGCCAGGGTCGGACCTTCGATCTCACCTGGCAGGCGCACGAGGCGGCAGGGCTGGGGCAGGTGTGGGAGGAGGACGAATTCTGGATCGAGCTCTCCTGGCGGATCGATCCCGACGGCTCGCTGGGCATCCGGAAGTACTTCGAGTCGCCCGACCGGCCAGGCGAAAAGCTCCGCATCGAGGAGCTCTACCGCTGGATCTTCGAGCACAGCGTGCCCGGGCTTCCCGAGGCGGCGGCGAACCAGGGGTTGACCGCCCTCGAGTACATGCGCCGCTACGGCGCGTTCCTCATAGAGGATCACGTGTACCGCACCCACGAGTCTCCGATCTCTGCGACCGAGCGGGAGGGCGCCTCCGTGGATCCCGTCACTCGCGTGGCCGAGAAGAACGGGGCGGTGGTCGGCGTGGAGGTCGACGGGACAGTGCGCGCGGGCTTCCCCACCCCCTCGCGCAAGCTCGAGTTCTATTCCAAGACGCTCAAAGACTGGAAGTGGCCGGAGCACACCGTGCCGAGCTACGGGCGCAGTCACGTCCACTGGTCGGCCATCGATGGGGCCAAGGGCGAGATGCTCCTCCTCCCGACCTTCCGTCTCCCCACGCTCATCCATTCCCGCTCGGGGAACGCCAAGTGGCTCTATGAGATCTCCCACAAGAACCCGCTCTGGCTCCACCCGGAGGATGCCCGTCGCCTCGGCGTCGCCACCGGCGATCTCCTCCGCGTGGAGACGGAGATCGGTCACTTCGTGGACAAGGTGTGGGTCACGGAGTCGATACGGCCCGGCGTCGTCGCCTGCTCCCATCATCTGGGGCGCTGGCGCCTCCGCGAGGAGACGGGTGGCGAGCGCTGGTCCACCGCGCTCGTGGACATGCAGCATCTCGACGACGGACGCTGGCGGCTTCGTCATCTGCACGGGGTCAAGCCCTTCGCCAGCGCCGACCCCGACTCGGCGCGCGTCTGGTGGGAAGACCCGGGCGTGCACCAGAACCTGACTTTCCCCGTGCATCCCGATCCAGTGAGCGGCCAGCACTGCTGGCATCAGAAGGTCCGCGTGGTGCAGCCCCAGGAGGGCGATCGCTACGGCGACGTCGTGGTCGATACCCGGCGATCCCACGAAGTGTACCGGCAGTGGCTCGCCATGACCCGGCCCGCTCCCGGCCCGGGTGGGCTCCGGCGCCCGCTGTGGCTGCCGCGCGCCTTCAAGCCCGACGTCTCCACCTATCGCCTCGATTCCTGAGGTTTGGCTCCCGCGCCGAGGCGCGGCATGATGAAGCCGTGGGCGAGCGGCCGCTGACTCGACGATCGCTCCTGAAGACCGCGGCGGCGAGCGCAGCCTCCACGCTCCTCCCGCGGCGAGGCGCCGCCCAGGGCACGCTCGCCTCGCTCGCCCCCGAGGAGCCGGTGGACAGAACCATGCAGCGTCTCTTCGGCCGCCGGCCCCTTCGTGATGGCGCCGCCCTGATCGCCCTCGAATTGCCGCTGATCGCCGAGGACGGCGGCAACGTAGCCATGTCGGTCGAGGTCAAATCGCCCATGACACCGCAAAGCCACGTGAGGGCCATCTACGTCCTCTCGGACCGGAATCCGCGGCCGCTCAACGCCACGTTCCTCCTCACGCCGGGCTCCGGTCAGGCGTACGTCGCCACCAGCCTCCGCCTGGCCGACACGGGCGACGTGCGCGCGGTGGCCGAGATGCAGGACGGCAGCCTGTTCATGGTCACGCGGTCCGTCCGCGTCGTCGTGGCGGGGTGCGCGATATGAGCCCAATCGGCGAGGTCAAGGTCCGCGTGTCCGGCTCGCCCGCGCGGGGCTCGGTAGCACGGGCTCGCGCGCTGCTCATCCATCCCAACGAGCGCGTCGAGCGGAAGGACGGCAAGCCAGTGGACCGCAACTATCGCTTCGTCAACCGCGTGGTGGTGAGCTACGCGGGACGCGACATCGCGGAGTTCGACACCTCCACGTCTATCGGTGAGAATCCCTCCTTCGGCTTCGCTTTCCGCGTCACCGAGCCCGGTACGCTCAAGGTCACCTTTTTCGACACTCACGGCGGACGCTTCGAGGGTGCGGTCGAGGTCAAACCGGCGTGAGGCGAGGGCGGGGCGCCATCGCCCTCCTCCATCGGGCGCGACCACGAGCCGGAGGAGCGCGTGCTTGGCACCCGCGGCGGAGACGAGGGGGCCGACTCGCAAGTGCCCGCTCGAGGCGCCCTGAGCGTGCCGCGCGTTGCGCCGGGTCCCGGCCCGGCGCTATAGTCTCGCCCGGAGCGCGCCATCGACATCCTCGAGACTGACCTCCTGATCCTGGGCGCAGGCGGCGCCGGGCTCTGCGCGGCGCTGCACGCTGCCGACCGCTCGCCCCACCTCTCGGTGACCGTGGTCGTGAAGGGCTTGCTCGGGCGCGCCGGCTGCACGCGCATGGTCCAGGGCGGCTACAACGCCGTGCTCGCCGAGCCCGATTCCATTGATGCGCATTTCCTCGACACGATAGTGGGGGGCGGTGGGATCAACGACCAGGAGCTCGTGTGGACGCTCGTCACCCAGGCGCCGGGTCGGGTGCTGGAGCTGGAGAGCCGGTACGGCTGCTTTTTCGACCGGCATCCGGACGGGCGCATCCACCAGAAGCCGTTCGCAGGCCAGACGCACGATCGCACCATCCACAAGGGCGATCTCACGGGCATCGAGATCATGAACCGGCTCACCGAGCAGGTCTGGATTCGCCCCTCCATCCGCACCCTCGAGGAGCATCGCGCGGTGGAGCTCTTGGAGGACGGCGCGGGACGTGTAGGCGGCGCCCTCGTGCTCGACGTCCGCCGCGGTGGCTTCACCGCGGTGCGGAGCCGGGCCACTCTCCTCGCCATGGGCGGAGGGCCGACCATGTACAAGGTCATCGCCTGCTCCGCCGACAAAGCCGCAGACGGCATCGCGCTCGCCCTCCGCGCAGGGGCACCCGTCAAGGACATGGAGATGGTGCAGTTCCATCCCACCGGCCTCGTGGTACCAAACTCGCTGATGACGGGCGCCCTCCTCGAGGAAGGGCTGCGGGGTGCGGGCGGCAAGCTCTTGAACGGCCAGGGCGAGCGCTTCATGGCGAACTACGACCCCGACCGGCTGGAGCGCTCCACGCGTGATCTCGTGGCGCGCGCCTGCTTCACCGAGGTGCAGGAAGGGCGGGGCAGCCCGCACGGCGGGGTGTGGATCGACGTGTCGCACCTGGGCGCCCGCCACGTGGAGACGAGCTTCCGAGGCATGGTGCGCCGCTGTCGCGATTTCGGTCGCGACCTCGCCCGTGAACCGGTCGAGGTGGGGCCGACCGCGCACTTCATGATGGGCGGCGTGGTCATCGATCCGTCCTGCCGGACGGCGGTGGAGGGGCTGTTCGTGGCGGGTGAGGACGCCGGCGGTGTACACGGCGCCAACCGGCTGGGGGGCAACGGCGTCGCCGACTCGACCGTGTTCGGAGGCATCGCGGGCGACGTGATGGCGGACTGGGTGGCGGGCCGCGCCATGCCCCGTCTCTCCACGCCGCTGCTCGAAGCCGCCGCCGAACGCTTCACCGCGCCGCTCGGCCGGCCCGACGGCGAGAATCTCTACGCGCTCCAGCAGCAGCTCCGCGAAGTGATGTGGGAGCACGTCGGCCTGATCCGGCAGGCCTCGGGACTCAAGACCGCGCTCCGGGAGATCGAGGACATCGGGCAGCGCGCGCCCGCGGCGGCAGTGGCGGGCGGGGCCACCTTCAACCTCGCCTGGCAGGACTGGATGAATCTGCAGAACCAAGTGGCGGCGGCCTGGCTCATCGCCCGGAGCGCGCTCGAGCGCACGGAGAGCCGCGGCTCGCATTTCCGAAGTGACCATCCCGGTCCGGGCCCGGAGCTCTACAACGTCCTCGTCACCTCCGATGAGACGGCGGGTCTGCGCGTCTGGACGGAGCCGGTTCGCCTCACGCGATGCTCGCCCGCGCCCCAGGACGAGCATGCGGACGTGGCGATCGGCGACTAGCCCATGCGCGACCGAAAGACGCTCCGACGTCGGATGGGTTCGGCCGAGGCGTGGCGCGACACCAAGGCTGGCATGTGGGCCTGGCTCCTCCAGCGGGTGGCGGCGGTGGGGCTCCTCGGCGTGATCGTGATGCACCTCAAGAATCCGTTCATGCGCCCCGTGCAAGCCACGCTGCTCGGCCTCGTGCTGCTCCACGGCGTGCTCGGTATCCGCTCCATCCTCCTGGACTTCGGACTGCCTGCGCGGTGGCACCGGGCCCTCTTCCTGCTCGCTCTGCTGGTCGGGATCGCGGCCTTCGCCCTCTTCTGGAAGTGGCGATGGTTCTGAAGGTCTTCCGCTGGGGGCCCGGCACGCGCGAGCGTGTGCAGAAGTACTGGGTGCGCGCGCGCCAGGGCATGACCGTGCTCGATGCCCTCGTCGAGGTGCAGCGCGGCACCGATCCCACCCTGGCCTTCCGCTACGCCTGCCGGGTCGGCATGTGCGGCTCCTGCGCCATGGTCATCAACGGACGCGAGCGCTGGGCTTGCCGTACCCTCCTCGCCGGGCTGCCGCGGGGCGCGGTGACCCTGCGCCCGCTCTACAACTTCCCGCTGATTCGTGACCTCGTCGTCGACATGGCGCCCATCAAGAGCAAGATGCTCGCGACGAAGGCGGTCTTCGTGCCCGCGCGGCGGCCGGGGGAGGAGGAGGCGAGCTTCGCCACCATCGGCTCGGAGACGAAAGAGCGGCGGGCCATCGACGCCGCCGTGGAGTGCATCGGCTGCGGCATGTGCGTCTCCGCCTGCACCATGGTCGGGCACGACGCGCGCTTTCCTGGCCCCGCCGCTCTCAATCGCGTCTTCACGCTGCAGCGGGACAGCCGTGACAGCGCCCACGCCGAGCGCGGCGAGGCCTTGCTCTCCGAGGATGTGCTCGCCCGCTGCCACGGGCAGGCGAACTGCACCGAGGTCTGTCCCATGCACTTGTCGCCGACCGACTCCATCCTGGCTCTTCGCCGGCGCGCGGTCCTCCGTCTCTTCGGCTTTTCCCCGCGCTGAAAGGTCTCCCGGGACGGCGTTCCCTTGACCTCGGGAGGACGCTATGTTAGCGTTTCGTTTAGGTTTCACCCGTCGCCTCCTGCCCTGATGGGTGGGAGGCGATACGTCTGTGTAGGGTCGTCATTCCGGAGACTTGGCGGTCAGGGAGGCCCACCATGGCGGTAGACCAAATCAAGCGCCTGTACGAATCCATGCCTGCCAAACTCGACAAAGCCCGGAAACGCTTCGGTCGTCCGCTCACCCTCGCCGAGAAGATTCTCGTTTCGCACGCCGACAACTTCGACGCTCAGGAGTGGAGCCGCGGCAAGGCGCAGCTCCGCCTCCGCGTCGACCGCGTGTCGCTCCAGGACGCCACCGGACAGATGGCGCTGCTCCAGTTCATGCAGGCGGGGAAGAAGCAGGTGGCGGTGCCCAGCACCGTCCACTGCGATCACCTGATCCGCGCGCAGAGCGGCGCCTCGGAGGACATGCAACGCGCGGTGACCGAGAACAACGAGGTCTACAGCTTCCTCCACTCCGCCTCGCGCAAGTACGGCATCGGCTTCTGGAAACCGGGAGCGGGGATCATCCACCAGGTCGTCCTCGAGAACTACGCCTTCCCCGGCGGACTCATGATCGGCGCGGACTCCCACACCCCCAACGCGGGCGGCCTCGGCATGGTCGCCATCGG
>DATGCY010000684.1:0-2629 GCA_035311385.1 Candidatus Methylomirabilota bacterium | reverse complement strand
GAGCCCAAGGCCTTCAGCCCGAAGGTACAGGGCTACGAGCCGATCCCGGACGGGATGATGCGCTTCAAGGAGGTCTGGCTGAAATAGGCGCGGCGTCCGCCTCTCGCCGTGGGACGCCTCGTCCTCCGCCGTCTCCTGGCGACGGTCCCCGTGCTGGTGCTCGTCACCGCGGGCGTGTTCACCCTGATCCACCTCACGCCGGGCGATCCCATCGACGTCATGATGGCGGAGTCCGTCGACGACAGCGTCAAGAGCAACCTGCGCCGCGAGCTCGGCCTCGACCAGCCCATCTACGTGCAGTACGCGACCTGGATGGGACGCCTCCTCCGCGGCGACCTCGGCCGCTCCATCCGAAACGGCGAGCCGGTGATCGAGAACGTGAGCCGCCGCATCCGGCCGAGCCTTCAGCTCGCCGCGCTGGCCATGGCCGTCTCCCTCCTGATCGCCACGCCCCTCGGCATCCTCTCCGCGGCCCGGCGCAACACCTCCGTCGATCGGGTCGGCACCACCTTCGCCCTCTTCGGCATCTGCATGCCGAACTTCCTCCTCGCCCTGCTTCTGATCTTCCTCTTCGGGGTGAAGCTCAGGTGGCTGCCCATCTCCGGCTACCTCGACCCGCTGGAGGACGGGTGGCCCGGCCTTCGCTCTCTCGTCCTGCCCGCCCTCACCCTGGGCTTGGCCCTCGCCGCCGTGGTGACGCGCACGCTGCGCTCGAGCATGCTCGAGGCCCTCGGAGAGGACTACGTGCGCACCGCGCGGGCCAAGGGGCTCTCCGAGTGGAGGGTGATTCGCGGGCACGTGCTCAAGAACGCCCTCATCCCCGTGGTCACCGTGCTGGGACTCCAGCTCGGCACGCTGATCGGCGGCGCGGTCATCACCGAGTACGTCTTCGCCCTGCCCGGCGTGGGCCGCCTCGTGGTGGACGCCATCTTCGCCCGCGACTATCCGCTCGTGCAGGGGGTGGTGCTGCTCATCGCTGTCGGGTTCATCCTGAGCAACCTCGCAGTGGATCTCCTCTATGGCTGGATCGACCCGCGGATCCGGTATCGCTGAGCCGAGCGCGGCCCTCGCGCAGTCGGCGCCGCGTCCCACCGCGCGGGGACGCCGCTGGGAGATCCTGCGCCAGGCCGCGCGCACGCGGCGGGGGCCGTTGGGGGTGCTGGTGCTGCTCCTCGCGGTGACCGTCGCGCTGCTCGCGCCCGTGATCTCGCCCTACGATCCGCTCAAGCAGGACCTCGGCCACACCCTGGCCCGCCCCGACCGCGCGCACCTCATGGGCACCGACAACGTGGGCCGCGACGTCCTCTCTCGGATGATCTGGGGCACCCGTGTGTCGCTCCTCGCCGGCTTCGGCTCCGTCGTCCTCGCCATGGTCGCGGGCGGGATCCTGGGCCTCCTCGCCGGATACACGGGCGGCCACACCGACGGCTTCCTGATGCGGCTCATGGACGCGGTGCTGTCCTTCCCGCCGCTCGTGCTCGCCCTCGCCCTGGGCGCGGTGCTGGGAGCGGGGCTGGGCGGCGTGGTCATCGCTCTCGGCGTGGTGTACACGCCCACCTTCGCGCGCCTCATGCGCGGCCAGGTGCTGACCATCACCACGCGCGAGTACGTGGAGGCGGCGCGGGCGCTGGGCGCCCCGGGCTGGCGCGTGGCCTGGCACCACGTGTTGCCGAATGCCGCCACCCCCATCGTGATCCAGGCTTCGTTGAGCGTGGCCTTTGCCATCCTCGCCGAGGCCTCGCTATCCTTCCTCGGTCTGGGCGTGCAGCCACCCGGCGCGTCGTGGGGGAGCATGATCAATGCGGGACGCGGCTATCTGCAGCAGGCGCCTTGGATCGTCTTCTGGCCGGGCACGGCGCTGTTCGTGACGGTGGTGGGATTGAACTTCGTCGGAGACGCGGTGCGAGATGCCCTCGACCCGCGCCTCAGAAAGTGAGCGAGGCATGGTCAACGTCTACGCGATGTGCGGCGGTCTCATCGACCTCGACCTGAGCGGCTTCTTCTGCGACGTGGCGCCCGGCTCGCGCGCCACCGTGCCCGTGATCAGCTTTCTCATCTCGCACCCGCGCGGGCACGTGGTGGTGGACACGGGCGTGCATCGCCAGGCCATCAGCGATCCCAAGGGCAGGCTGGGCGAGGCGCGAGCCGCCCGCTTCGGCATGCGCTCGGCCCCGGGGGACGAGGTGGTGAGCCAGCTTGCCCTCTTCGGCCTCACCCCCGACGACGTCCGCTACGTGGTCAACTCCCACTTCCACTTCGATCACTGCGGCGGCAACGAGTTCTTCCCGCGCTCCACTTTTCTGGTGCAGCGTCCCGAGATGGAGGCGGCGCGCCAGGTGCAGGCGGGGACGGCCATGCGTTACAGCCCGAGCCCCGTCGACTTCGATCATCCTCTCGACTATCAGCTCCTCGACGGCGAGCACGACGTGTTCGGCGACGGGCAGGTCGTCCTCTTTCCCACCTATGGCCACACCCCGGGACACCAGTCGGTGCGGGTGCGAGCGGGCAAGGGGACGGACCTCGTCCTCACCGCCGATGCCTGTTACACGCGGGAGAACATGGATCGCGACGTGCTGCCTACCGTGCTGTGGGACCCGGCGGAGATGTCACGCTCGCTGGGCAAGTTGCG
>DATGCY010000683.1:0-9859 GCA_035311385.1 Candidatus Methylomirabilota bacterium | reverse complement strand
CGCGGCTCCTCTCGCCGCTCGGGGGCAGCCGCGAGCTGGGCGGGCACAAGGGCTACGGCCTCGGCGTCCTCGTGGACATCCTCTCGGGAGTGCTGAGCGGCGCCGTGTACGGCGACGTGCTGGATCGCAAGGCCCTCCGCGCGCAGAAGCTCACCAACACCGGCCACTGCTTCGCGGCCATCGACATCAAGCGCTTCCGCCCCCTGGAGGACTTCACCGCCGACATGGACGATCTCCTGGGCACGCTCCAAGAGATGCCGACAGCGGAGGGCCACGAGCGTGTGTACACCGCGGGTCAGCCCGAGGCGGAGACGGAGCGCCACCGACGGGCCACGGGGATTCCCGTGGCGCCCGTGCTCGCGCAGCAGTGCAACGACATCGCCGCGCGGCTCGGAGTCGCGCCACTTGCCTAACCCGGATTCTTCAGAAGCGGACGGAGCGCGAGGCGGGTCGGGTCCCGTCGTCGGGGGCGGGGGAGCGCTCCAGCTGCGTCACCCGCTCGCCTGAATCGCCGCCCCCCGGGCGGCGCACAGGACGAGGGGGTCCCACTCCGCCGGAGCGCTCCCCCGCCGCCACCCCCCGATCACACGTGCGACGGTTCGAGAACAATCCTGGCTTCGATTTAGGCTCCGAGCAGCTTCGGCAGCGCGCTCTCCACATCGGCGAAATCGTCGAAGAGGAGATCGGGGCCCTCCGCCTCCAGCGCCTCGCGCGTGTACTGCCCGGTGGCCACCGCCACTGCGACGGCGCCGAAGTGGCGTGCGCACTCGATGTCCCGCGGCGTGTCGCCGATGACCACCACCCGCTCGGGCGCGAACGGCACGCCGATGAGGGCGTGGGCTCGCCGCGCGGCGAGCGAGGGGAGCTGGCGGCGATCGTGGTGATCCGACCCGTAGGCCCCGAGCCGGAAGTACGGCCAGAGTCCCGTCGGCTCGAGTTTGATCCGGGCCCCTGCCTCGATGTTCCCCGTGAGCAGTCCAAGGAGCACGCCGGCGTCGCCGTGCAATCGACGGACGAGATCGGCGATGCCGGGCAGGGTGACCACGTTGCGGCCGTCGCCGATCTCCGCGGCCAGCTCCCGCGCGTAGGCCTCGAAGCAGTCGTCCAGGCGGGCGTGCACGTCCGCGCGGGCAAGCCCCGCCGCTTCCATCACGTCGAAGACGATGCGCGGGTCCGTCTGGCCGCCTAAGTTGTAGCCGTCGATACTGCCCACCGTCCCATACACGTGCCGCAACGCGGCGGTGAGAGCGCGTCGTCCTGCGCCCCGCGCGAGCAGGAGCGTGCCGTCGATGTCGAAGAGGACGAGGCGCATGGGTCTCAGCGGGAGGCGGGCAGCGCGAGCGAGCGCAGGCGCGAGACGATGGGCGGCAGGCGCTCGATGACCGCATCCACTTCGGCGGTCGTGCTCCAGCGCCCCAGGGTGAAGCAGAGCGAGCCCTCCATCTCCTGGGGCGCGCAGCCGATGGCCCGCAGCACGTGCGAGGGTGTCCCCGTCCGCTGAGCGCACGCCGAGCCCGAGGAGGCGGCGACCCCGCAGAGGTCGAGGTCGAGGAGGATGCTATCAGCCTTGGCGCCGCGCAGAACCAGGCTCATGTGGTGAGGCAGGCGCGCCGATCGGGAGCCGGTGAGGCGACAGTCTGGAAGAGCGCCGAGGAGCCGCTCCACGAGACGATCGCGCAGCCCGCCCAGGCGCGCCGGCTCGCCGTGCGCCGCCTCCGCCCGCATCAGCTCCGCCGCTACCCCGAGCCCGACGAGGGCGGGCAGGTTCTCGGTGCCCGATCGATAGCCGCCTTCCTGCCCGCCGCCCAGGATCTGCGGCGCGATCTTGACCCCGGGCTTGACCCACAGCGCGCCTGCCCCCGGCGGACCGTAGAGATCGTTGCTGGAAATCGTGATGAGATCGAATCCCATGGCCGCTCCAGCCAACGGGATGCGACCCAGCGCGCCCACGCCATCAACGTGGAAAGGAATACCCGCCGCCCGAGTGATCCTCGCGATGTCTGTGAGGGGCTGGGTCGTCCCGATCTCCGCACATGCCGCGCCGATGGACACCAGCGCCGTCTCCGGCCGGATGGCCCGCCTCACCTCGTCCGGGTTGACGCGTCCCTCCCCGTCCACAGGCAGGAGCGTGATTGCGGCTCCTGCTTTCTCGAGATCGCGGCAGGCATTGAGGACCGAGATGTGCTCCACGGCGGAGCTGATCACGTGCCGGGCTCCCGTGGGAGCACGCAGGACGACGCCACGAACGGCGAGGTTATTCGCCTCGGTCGCCCCTGAGGTGAAGATGACACCGGAGGCGGAGCTGCCGACCAAGCGCGCGACCTTGGCCCGGGCCGCCTCAAGCGACTCGCGCGCCTCTGAGCCGAGAGAGTGGGGTGCGGATGGATTACCGATCCCCGCCTCGAGGAACGGCCGCATGACGGCCAAGACGCGGGGATCTACGGGGGAGAAGCCGGCATAGTCGAAATAGACCCGATCGGGAGCGGCGCCCCCGCGCTCCACGCCGCTACCGGGTCTTCCGCACGAGGAAACGGTAGACGCCGCCTTCTCGGCTGACCTCGATCAGGTCGTGCCCGGTGACTCGACACCAGCTCCGCATATCGGCATCTGAGGCGGGATCGTCCGACAGCATGGCGAGGATCTCGCCGAGGATCATCCCCTGGATTGCTTCCCGGGACTTGATGATCGGCATGGGGCAGAAGAGGCCGATACAATCGATTTCCTTGTCGGGAATGAGTACTTTTGGTGCGGCCGCCATGGCCCGATACGGTATCCTAGCCGTGCAAGCGGCGTCAAGGCAGTGAGCCTGTGGGAGAGACTCCCGGCGCCCCATCCGGCACGACCCGATGGCTCGGTCGACACACACGGGCAACCCACGACGCGAGGAGCCCACTCTGGTGGCGGGCGGCGCACGGCGCACGATCATGCTGGCTCTCTGCCTCACCTCGTTCATTCCGCTGGTCGTGCTGGCCTACAGCTTCTATGCCTATCTCCTCCCGCTCCTCGACCATACCCAGCTGCTCTGGCTCCAGGCCCTGCTCGTCTTCACGGGCCTGCTCATGGCGGTGGGCGGCTTCCTCATCTGGGATGTGACGCGAGCGCTCCCGCGGCAGGACGATCCCACGGTCCTCGCCCCGCTTCCGCCCGAGCACCCGCCCATGGCGGCGGCGGGCAGCGCGGATGACGCGGACACGCTGCTGCACTCCTTCTCGCGCATGCTCGCGCCCATCGAGCACCAGGCAGCTGCCCTCGACCGCTACGCTACCCGCCTCGACGCCGCCTATCAGGAGCTCGAGTCGACGAACGCGCGACTCAAGGAGTATTCCTTCAAGGACGAGGTGACCGGGCTCTACAATCGGCGCTTCTTCTCCATCCGTCTCGAGGAAGAGGTCTCCCGCTATCGCCGCTTCAACCATCCCGTCTCCGTGGTGCTCCTCGATCTCGACGGCTTCAAAGCGGTCAACGACGAGCTCGGGCATGGCGCGGGCGACGAGACGCTGCGGGGCATGGCGGAGATCCTCCTTCGCCACTCCCGCGGCATCAACGTGATCTGCCGCTACGGTGGCGACGAGTTCGCCATCCTGCTCGTGGAGACCTCCAAGGCGGGGGCGCGGCTCTACGCCGACCGCATCCGCTACGTGCTCTCGTCCTCGCAGTTCGCGCATCGGCGCCGCATCACCGCGAGCTTCGGCATCGCCTCCCTGCCCGAGGACGTGGCGCCCACCGCCGACGATCTCATCCGCGCGGCCGACGAGGCGCTCTATGCGGCCAAGCGCTCCGGCAAGAATCGCGTCTCCGTGCACGAGGACGTGGGGATGACGCAGCCGAGGGGCGCCGAGGTCGAGGATCGATGAGCCAGCTTCCCATTCTCCGGCAGGTGCTGATCGTGGAGGACGACCCGCAGGTCCGGGGCGCCCTCCGCGAGGTCTTCGTCGCCGACGGCTATCAGTGCCGCCTGGCCAAGAACGGGCGCGAGGGGCTGGAGGCCTTCGAGCGCGAGCGGCCGCCTCTGACCCTCACCGACATCAAGATGCCCGTGATGGATGGCCTCGACTTCCTCAAGCGCGCGAGAGCCGTGGATGCCGACGCCGCCATCATCGTCATCACCGGCGTGGGCGACATGAAGACGGCCATCGAGAGCCTCAAGTGCGGCGCGTACGACTTCATCACCAAGCCCGTCAACGTGGAGGAGGTGCTCATCGCCGCCGAGCGCGCCCTGGAGCGTCGCCAGCTCATCACCGAGCGACGCGAGTACCAGGTGATGCTGGAGCGGCGGGTGGCGGAGGCGACCCGCGATCTCGCGGCCGCCCTCGTCGAGCTGGAGGACACCTACCGAGCGACCCTGGAGGCGCTGGGCTCGGCCTTGGACACCCGCGACGTGGGCACGCACGCACACTCGCGGCGGGTGGTCGGTTACTCGCTCTCGATCGCCCACGCGTTCGGGGTCGACGAGACCCAGATGCGCGACATCGAGCACGGCGTGCTCCTGCACGACATCGGCAAGATCGGCATCCCCGACGGGATCCTCCTCAAGCCAGGGCGGCTGGGCGCCGAGGAGTGGAAGATCATGCGCACCCATCCCGAGCTGGGGCGCCGACTCGTGGAGCGCATCCCCTTTCTCCGGGGAGCCGTTCCCATCGTATACCACCACCACGAGCGGTGGGACGGCACGGGCTATCCGAGCGGCCTCAAGGGCGAGATGATCCCGCTCGGCGCGCGGATCTTCGCAGTGGCGGATGCCTTCGATGCCATGACATGCGATCGGCCCTACTCCGTGGCCATCTCTTTCGAAGCCGCCCGTGTGGAGATCGAGCGCTGCGCGGGCGCGCACTTCGATCCCGCGGTGGTGCAAGCCTTCCTCGCCGTTCCTCTGGAGCTGCTGGAGGCTATCCGGAACGGCTCATCCGACGGTACGCAGCGGATCACCGCTCCCCTCACCCGCGAACACTAGCCCCGGGGGCCGAGAAGGGCCCAGCTGCTTCGTTGCCGCGCTCGTCCGCACGCTCAACGTACAGGAGTACGCCTCGCGTGCGGCCTTCGCGCGGCACCTCGCATCTGGACCCTTCTACGCCCCGGGGAGCGTGCCCTAGCGGGAGGAGCGGAGGCGGTACTTCTCGACGGCGTAGGCGCGCTGCTTGAATTTCTGGACCTTGCCTGAGCCGGTGAGGGGAAAGCTTTCCACGATCTCCACGTACTTCGGCACCTTGAAGTTGGCGATCTTGCCTCGCGCGAAAGCGGTGATCTCTTCGGCGTTGAGGCTCTCCTCCGCCTTGGGGATCACGAAGGCCATGACCGCCTCGCCCATGACGGGATCGGGCACACCCACGATGGAGACGTCCAGCACCTTGGGATGGCGGAGGAGGAAGTTCTCGATCTCCGCTGGGTAGGTGTTGAAGCCTCCCACGATGATCATGTCGGTGAGCCGGCCCGTGATGGTGAGATAGCCCTCGGCATCCTTGATGCCCATGTCCCCCGTGTGCAGCCAGCCGTCTCGCAGCTTCTCCTCGGTGGCCGCCGGATTCTTGTAGTAGCCCAGCATCATGGTCGGCCCCTTGATGCAGACCTCGCCCTCTTCGCCGGGGCCCAGGACGGCGCCACTCACGGGGTCGACGATGCGATCCTCGATCTCGGGCGTGGGTAGTCCGACGGTGGCCACACGTTTCTCGAGAGGATCGCCGGCCCGCGTCCAGTGAGTGCCGCCCGTGGCCTCCGTGAGCCCGTACACCACCAGCGCGTCCATGCCGAGGCCGTGCTCCCGGTCGAGGATGCGACGCATGATTTCTACGGGCACCGGCGCCGCCCCTATGGAGCCCGTGCGGAGCGAGCGCAGGTCGTGCCGGCCGAAGGCGGGATGGCCGAGGATGGTGATGAACATCGTGGGCACGCCCGAGAACACCGTGACGCGCTCCGCCTCGATGAGCCGCATGGCTTCCGCCGGATCGAATACGTCCATGAGCACTTGGGTCGACCCGGCGAGGCAGTTGGCGGCGATGCCTCCCATGCAGCCGAAGATGTGGAAGTACGGCACGGGAACGAAGTAGCGGTCTGTGGCCGTCCAGCCATGCAGTGCCACGTAGACGCGGCACTTGTAGTAGACGTTGCCGTGGGAGAGGAGACAGCCCTTGGGCTCGCCCGTGGTGCCGGACGTGTAGAGCATGACGGCAGGGTCGTCGGCCTCGATGCGCACCCGCTCGAGGGTCGACCGCTCGGCGCGGCGGCCCATATCCTCCACCTCAGTCCACGATCGGCCGCCCGGAGGCACGCGCGATCCCAGCACCACCACGTGCCGGAGGGCGGGCAGCCGAGGGCTCGCGATCGTACCGTCGGTCGTATCGACGCCGAGGCAGATCTCGCGGAAGATCTCGAGATAGTCGATGCCGGCTGCGTCGAACCGATCGGCGAGGATGAGGACCTTGGCGTCGGACTGGCGCAGCACGTACTCGACTTCGAAGGCCTTGTAGCGGCTGTTGCAGGTGACGGTGACCCCGCCCACCTTGGCGATGGCGAGATGCGCCACGTTCCACTCGACGCGATTGGGCATCCAGAGCACGGCATGATCGCCGGGGGCGAGGCCGAGAGCCATGAGACCGAGGGCGAAGGTGTCCACGCGGGCCTTGAGCTCGCCGTAGGTGACGCGCTCCTCGCGGAAGACCACGGCCTCGCGGGAGGGATCGCGGGCCGCCGCATCGTCGAGGAGCTGCCCCAGGGTGAGAGCGGGCCCCAGCGCCTCCGTCACTGCTTAACCGCCTCGATCTGCTCCAGCATCTGTCGGGCGCGGTTGAAGGCCTGGGCCAGCTCCTCGTGCGACACGCCCTGATCGCGCGCCTTCTGGATGAGCCCGCGCACATCCTGCCACCGCTGCATCGCCGCCTCCCGGTCACCTCCCTTCAAGAGGCGGCCGATGGTCTCTCCCGCGCGGTCGGCGATGCGCTCGATGGTCCGGACGAGCAGCTCGCGCGTGCGCCGCTCCAGGCCGAGCTCGAGATCGCGCAGATGGAGCGCCCGGAGCAGGGGCCGCACCGCCGCCTCCAGCTCGAAGCTCTCGATCTGGCGGCGGGCCAGGCGCATGTAGCCGTTCCAGATGCGCTGGTTCGACGCGTGCCACCGGGGAGGCGCGATGGATTCCGCGGACGTGGCGGCGAGGATCTCGCGAGCCCGCTCCAGGGCGTCGAGGGCCTCCGGCTCGGGCGTAGCGGTGCCGCGTGCGGTGGCGACCAGACGTCCGATCTGCCGCACCACCCCCTGCGCGGCAAGCGAGGTCAACGGGGCGCGCCGGCTCACGGGGAGATCATCGGACTCCAGGGCCTGGCGAACGAGGCTGCGGGCAGCGGCAAACTGGCGACGCTGCATCAGGCCGCGGCCCGCGAGCACGTAGCCTTCCCACAGCGCCTCGCGCGCCTTGTCGAGAACGACGGAGATCTCCTCGGTGGCGGGCGAGGCCACGATGCGCCACTCCAGCCACAGGACGGACATGCGGAGAAAGGCAACGCGCTCCGTGGAGGCGCGCGACATGCTGTCCGCGGCGCCGAGGAGCTGCCGCGCTCCGTCCACGGCAACGGCAGTAATCCTCTCGGGACAGCCCTCGGCGACGCCATTGGGCGCTTCCCGCACTGCGGCCTCGAGCGCCTTCTGCGTTCCCTCGGCGTCACCGAGGGCGTGTCGGGAAACGCCCACGAGCGCCCAGAGGGAAGCGCGCGAAAAGGGAGTCTCGTAGACTTCCGAGCCCGCTGGAGAGCCGAGTTGGGCCAAGGCCGTCCCCACCACCTCGCTATGCCGCCCTTCACCCTGGAGGGTGAGGGCGAGCTCCACGGCCACCGCGGCGGGATCCGAAGGCAGGCTCGCCAGCGGAATGGGCAACGGCGGTGGGGGAGCGGAGACTTGGACGAGGGGCGTCTCCTCCGTGGGAACGCTGAGCTCCGTCGCGGGCTGGGGCGCCGCCGTCTCGACGGGCGCCGGAGCAAACGGTGGCGGCACCTCCGGCGCTGCCGCTCGGACGCGTTGCCGCGATCCCGGCCGCGGTGAGCGGCGCCGTTCAGGGCCCGTGTAGGGCGCGCGCGGCGCCAGCTCCGTTACTACGGGGGTGGGAGGCGCGGGCGCCAGCGTCGCGGAGGCGTCCGCGCCGGAAACGGAGCGTCGACGGCGGCGACGCGGTGGTCTCGCGTCGAGCGCCTGCGCCAGACCCACGAAGAGGAGGATGCCAGCCACCATCGCGAGGAGCGCGATGAGGCCTTCTTCGAGTGTCACTCCCTCGCCACTCCCTTCATGAATCCGAACCGTACCACGGGCCGGCGGAGCGCGGCCAGTGGGACTTGACTCGCCTCGCGCCCGGGTATCATGATGCATCAAGACGTCATTTCATCGCGTAGGAGGGTCAATGCGCCGCGTCGCCGTCATCGGTGTCGGCATCACGAAATTCGGCAACCACGATCGCACCAGCTCTGAGCTCTTCGCCGAGGCCGCGGCCGACGCGATACGCGATGCCGACATCGCTCCCTCGGCCATCCAGGCTCTCTACTACGGTAACGTCACTGGGGGTGAGGGGGAAAAGCAGCTCCACACGGGACCGCTCGCCGCCACCCTCCTCGGGCTTCCCACCATCCCCACCACTCGCTTCGAGAACGCCTGCGCCACCAGCCATGTCGCCTTCCGGCACGCTCTGATGGAGGTCGCCTCCGGCGCCTCTGACGTGGTCCTCGTGGGTGGGGCGGAGCGCGTGTTGAACATTCCCACCGACGCCGCCACTGAATACTTCGCCTACTGCTCGGATGCCTCCTACGAGCAGACGGTGGGCCTGACCTTTCCTGGCGTCTTCGCCCTCATTGCGCGCGCTCACATGGAGAAATACGGGACGACCGAGGAGCAGATGGCCCACGTGGCCGTGAAGAATCACCGGCACGGCGTGCTGAACCCGAAGGCACAGTTCCAGAAGGAGATCACCGTCGACACCGTGCTCAAGAGCGCGTACGTCGCCGATCCCCTCAAGCTCTTCGACTGCTGCCCCTTCACCGACGGGGGCGCCGCCCTCGTCCTCGTCTCCGAGGAGATCGCGCGCAAGCGCCCGCGCGCGGTGTGGGCGCTGGCCAGCCAGGCCGCCACTGACACTATGTTCTTGCACGAGAAGCGCGATCTCTCTCGTGTCACCGCGACCGAGCGCGCCGCCGCCGCCGCCTATCATCAGGCGGGCAAGTCGCCCACCGACGTCGATGTGGTGGAGCTCCACGATTGCTTCACCATAGCGGAGATCGTGGCTACGGAGGGCCTGGGCTTCTTCGAGCCAGGAGCGGGCGGAGTGGCCGCCGAGAAGGGCTGGACGAGCCTCGGGGGCAAGATCCCCGTGAACCCCTCGGGCGGCCTCAAGGCCAAGGGCCATCCCATCGGCGCCACCGGCGCCGCCCAGATCGCGGAAATCGTCACCCAGCTCCGGGGCGAGGCGGGAGCGCGTCAGGTCGAGGGCGCTCGCACCGGGCTCACGCACACCCTCGGCGGCAATACGGCCACCGTCGTCGTGAGCCTCTTCGGCCGTGACTGAGCACGTGTTGACCCTGAAGCATTTCTTCGAGGAGGCCCGCGCGGGTCGACTCACGGGGATCCGCTGCGGCAAGTGTGGCGAGCTGGCCATCCCGCCCAAGGAATTCTGCCCCACCTGTCAGGAGTATGACTGGACGCCCGTGCCGCTCGCGGGCAATGGCGCCGTCACCTCCTTCACGGTCATCCGCATTCCGCCGCGCGGCCGCGCCGCCGAGGCGCCCTACGCGGTGGCCGTGGTGCGGCTGGACGAGGGCGTTTCGCTCCTCGGGCGCATCGTGGACATTCCCCTGGAGCACCTGCGCACGGGGCTCGCCGTGCGCTTCCGCCCGCT
>DATGCY010000682.1:0-3743 GCA_035311385.1 Candidatus Methylomirabilota bacterium | reverse complement strand
TTACTTCTTGCCGACGAGGCCCAGGCGCTGCTCGAGGACCGAGCGGACTTCCTTGGCCGTCTCGCGCCACATGCTCTTGTCCGCGGGTCCCTCGTAGGTCCCCTGGACCTGCTTGCGGAACTCGGCCATGGCCGCGTCCTTCTTGTCCTCCGTCGCCACGTCGAGGGTGGTGGATCGGATGGCGAACGACTTCTGGGTCGCCGCGCCCGCCCGCTCGATCCAGCGGCCGACCTCGTTCCAGTCCTTGTCGAAGAACACCACGATGGGAATGGAGCGATAGCCGTTGTTGAGGAAGCAGTCCGTCAAGTCGACGTTCTGGTCGCGGAGGAACACGCGGAGGTCGGCGCCCGGCATGGCCTCGACGATGCGGGCGATCATGGGCGAGTTCCTGTGCACGTCGCCGCACCAATTCTCGCCGAGCATGAGCACGTGCTTGACCTGGTTGATTCCGCTGAAGAACTTCCGCTCGTCCTCCGTGAGCGAGGCCTTGCTGTAGTTCTCTTCCGTCCGGGCCCGCGTGTCACCCATCTGGGCCATGTAGTCCTTCCACGTCATGCCTTTCGAGAAACGAGCGGAATCCAGGGGAATCGTCAGCTGGGCCATGTCGTCCTCTCCTCAGTGTGTAGGTTGGATCACGCGATCCGCCCCGGCCTGGCGCGGACGGGGGAATGGTAACACCAAGCGCAAGCGTCGGCTCGCCGTTCCTGGAGTGGCCCGAAACCTACGCGGTCTCACCGGATCACCTCGTCGGCGCGGGCAAGGACGAGGGGCGGGATGGTCATGCGCAGCGCCTTGGCCGTCTTGAGATTCATCACCACCACGAACTTCTGGATGCGCTCCGCGGGCATCTCCGCGGGCCGCCCGCCCTTGAGGATCTTGTCCACGAAGTACGCGGTGCGTCGCCACACCTCGAGGGTGTCCATCTCGTGACCGATGAGCCCGCCCGCTTGGGCAAGCGCGCGGTTCCCGATGGAGGGCAGGCGTTGACGCACGGCGAGCTGGGCGATGCTCCCCGCGTGGGCGTCGAATATCGGGTCCGCCTGGACGGCCACGGCCTGCACCCCGCTCCTCCCCATAGCCGCGAAGGCGCCCTCCAGCCGTTCGGGGGTGCGCGCCTCGAAGCCCTGTACGTTCATCTTCACGGTCTGGGCGGCGAGATCGGTGGCCTGCCGCACGATCTCCGTCTCGCGGTTCTCCGGATTCAGGAGGAGACCAAGCTGAGCGACGCGGGGCACGGTGTCCTTGAGGACCTCGAGACGATGGGCGCTTGTCTCCAAGCTGAATAGCGTGGTGCCCGTGATGTTGCCCCCGGGACGGGCCATGCTCGCGATGAGACGAGCCCCCACCGCGTCGAGGGCGGCGATCATGACGATGGGAATGCTCGCGGTGGCGCGTTTGGCCGCCCGCGTTCCCGCCGTTCCGTGGGAGACGAAGACAGCGGGCTCGAGCTCCGCGAGCTCGTCGGCCAGATCGGGGAGCCGCGCCGCGCTCCCCTCGGCCCAGCGATACTCGAAGACGATGGTCTTCCCCTCGACGTGGCCGAGGTCGCGGAGGCCACCGCGGAGGGCGTCGAGCCGGCTCGCCGTGTTCTCCGCGGTGCCGAGGCCGAGGAAGGCGATGCGGGCTGGCTTCGAAGGCTGCCCTCGCGCCACTCCGGGAGCGGAGAGGACGCCCGCGCCAAGAACGGCGAGCAAGCGACGGCGGGCAATCACGAGCGGCTCCACGGGCGATGGTGTCGCGCCATGAAAGCTTGAAGGGTACCGGAGGCCCGGGACCCGCGCAAGCTCGCGACGGCTCAGCCGTGGAGGAGATCGTCGCCGTTGTCGCGACACATCACGCGGAAGTCCTCGGCGGCGATGCCCTCGTCATGGAGCAGCTCGACGAAGCGCCGGTAGCCGTCGGCGGGCATGGGATTGTGCGCCTGCCCACCGTCCGAGGAGATGAGAACCCGCGAGGGTCCGATGGTCTTGATGCAGTGGGCAATGGTCGCGGCATCCGTGAAGGCCCAGCGCGGTGTGATGGAGCAGAAGACGAACTCCACGCGGACGTGTGGTTGCGAAAGGATCTGCACCTCCGGGAGGCTGAGCCCGGGCGCCTTGTCGTACGGATGGGTGAGGATGAGCTTGCGGAATCCCTGCGAGTCCGCCTCGGCCACGAGGGCCGCGATCTCCTCGAAGGAGACGTGGCCAGTGGCGAGGGCGGCGCCGCGTTCGCGCACGAGCGCCATCACCTCGCGCGCTTCGGGGATGAGGCGGCCATCCGCGAGGATGTGGAGCCCCTCCCCGGAGGTCTCCATGCCGCTCGACTGCGCGGCGAAGCCCCCGCCGAAGCCGAAGGCCTGGCGATGGCAGGCCGCGTCGAGGGTGGGCATCCAGATCACGCGCGCTCCCAGCTTGAGAGCGGCGTCCACCGCGTGGGGGTTCACCCCGCCCACGTAGCGATTGAGGACGAGACCCCCGTACACTTTGAGACCGCCCGCCACCTCGGCGGCAAGCCGAGCCCGGGAGGCCGTGCCCTCGAAGTGGTTCTTCATGACGAGGCCGGCGAAGCCGCGGGCCGCCGCGTGCGCCACCATCTGCCGGTCGTCCGCGATGCGCGGGAAGAGGTCCGGCGCCGAATGCACGTGCAGATCGTAGGCGCCGTCGAGATCGACCACGCGCGCGGGTCAGCGCGGGGAGAGCTTGACGAGATACGGCATGACGTCGGCGACGAAGCGGTCGATGGACGCCGTCGCCTCGGCTTCGCTCATGCCCCCGAACATGAGCCGGCACACGAGATACGTGCAGCCGCTCGCGGCTACCTGCGTTTCCAGCTCCTCGCGTACCCGCTCCGCCGTGCCCGCCACCGCGATGCCCCGGTCCCGCGCCTCGTCGAAGTCGCGAGCGAAGCGGATGGGCAGGGAGCCGAAGTCGCGCCAGAGCTTGGTCAGGTGGGCGTACCACGCGGCATAGGCGGGTCGGGCTAGCGCCTCCGCCTGCGCGTCCGTATCCCCCACCACCACGTGCCGGCCGATCCCGAGCTTGGGCATGGGCACACCGCCGTGGGTGCGCTGCCACACCTCGCGATAGCGCTGGAAGAGCGGTTGCGTCGCCTCAGGAGGCCCGTTGGCGATCACGTGCACCTTGTTGCCCGCCGCCCACTCCGCGCCTGCGAGGTGGCTCAGCCCGTACCAGATCGGCGGATGCGGCTTCTGGAAGGGGCGGAGGATCATGGGCACCTTGCGGTAGGTGAAGCGGGGACCGCGGTGCTCCAGCACCTCTCTCTGCAGCCCCTGCAGGATTACCTCGAGCGCTTCCTTGTAGATCTCCTCCGTCTCGAGGTGGTGCAGGTTGAAGTAGGCCATCTCGTACGGGACGATGCCGCGCCCGACCCCGAAGTCGAAGCGCCCGCGCGAGAGGTGATCGAGCATGCAGACTTCCTCGATGAGCCGGAGCGGGTCGTACAGCGGCAGGCAATACACGCACGGACCGAGGCGGATGCGCTCCGTTCTCTGTGTCGCCGCGGCAAGGAAGATGCCGGGCACGGGGGCAAGCCCGAGCGGCGTGGCGTGATGCTCGGCGAGGTGGTACGAGTAGAACCCGGCCGTGTCGTAGCGCTGCAGCAGGCGCAGCCGCATCTCGTAGAATTCGTCGAGCGGCATGTCCCGGCGGTCGAGGTGGTCGAAGATTCCGATGTCCATGTCGGCGGAGTCTAGGCGCCTCTCCGAGGCAAGTCAAAGCCTGAATCCAGACCCTTGAGTATGC
>DATGCY010000681.1:0-6192 GCA_035311385.1 Candidatus Methylomirabilota bacterium | reverse complement strand
CGATCGCGCAGCATCACGGCCAGACGCACGATGCGCCCGTCCTTCACCAGTCCGCGCTCGATGATGCGCGCGATCACGTTCACGTCGATGTTGCCGCCGCCCAGGAGGAGAACGACCGAGCGTCCCTCGAGCGACACGCGCTTGTTGACGAGAGCGGCCAGGGCCACCGCGCCCGCACCCTCCACCACGGTCTTCTCGATCTCGAGGAGGAGAAGGATGGCGTTGGCGATCTCTTCTTCGCTCACCGTGACCACGCCGTCGAGGTAGCGGCGGGCCAGGGCGAGGGTGTGCTCGCCGACCCGGCGTACCGCGATGCCGTCGGCGATGGTGGGCGCGCCCGGCACGGTCACCCGCTCGCCCGCGTCGAGGGCGGCCCGCATCCCCGGCACTTCCTCCGTCTGCACGCCGATGAGCCGCGCCTCCGGCCTGAGACTCTTCAACGCTACGCCGATCCCACCCGCGAGCCCACCGCCGCCCACGGGCACCACGACGGCCTCCAGCTCGGGCACCTGCTCGCAGAGCTCGAGGCCGACCGTGCCTTGGCCAGCGATCACCCGCGGATCGTCGAAGGGGTGAATGAAGACGAGCCCACGCTCCGCTTCGATTTCGCACGCGCGGGCGTAGGCGGCGTCGTAGTTGTCGCCGTGGAGCAGCACCTCGGCGCCGTGACGACGAGCCGCGACCACCTTGGTCAGGGGCGCCCACTCCGGCATCACGATGACCGCGCCGATGCCGAGACGAGCCGCGTGAAAGGCCACGGCGAGGCCGTGATTGCCCGCGCTGGCCGTCACCACCCCGCGTCGGCGCTCGGCGTCGTCGAGCATGAGGAGCACGTTGGCCGCCCCGCGCTCCTTGAAGGAACCCGTCATCTGGAGGTTCTCCAGCTTGACGAAGACGCGCGAGCCCGTGAGCTGCGAGAGTGTCTCCGAGTAGGGGCAGGGAGTGACGGCGACCAGGCCCTTGAGCCGTGCCTGGGCCGCGCGGACGTCATCGAAGGTAACGGGATCGCTCAAAACGTCACGGCAGGCGCGTCGTGGGCCGGTGACATGTAGCCCACGGGCATGAGCGGCGTGGAGTGCGCCCACCCGAGCCGCCCGCGCCAGTCGATGCAGATGAGCCCGCCTCCCCCGCGCCCTTCCTCGACGAGGATGTCCATGGCGATCTGACAGGCGAGCATGGGATCACCGGCGGCCTTGAGGATGTCGAGGGTCCGCCGGGCCAGCACGACGCGAATGATGGCCTCGCCGTCGCCCGTGCACGACACTGCGCCCGCGGTGCTCTCCGCGTAGGTGCCGCAGCCGATCAAGGGCGAGTCACCCACCCGGCCCGGGGGCTTGCCCGTCATCCCACCCGTGGAGGTGGCGGCGGCGGCGAGGCCGCGGCGGTCGAGGGCGACGGCGCCCACCGTGCCGCCGATCACGCTCTCGAGCTTGCGTCGCTGCGCATCGGTGATCAGCTCCTCGGCATCGCAGAAGGGGATGCCGAGCGTGCGCGCCTGAGCCATGGCGCCCTCGCCCACGAAGAAGGAATGACGGTCGGTGTCGAGGATGCGACGTGCCAGGGCGATCGGATGGCGCAGGTTGGTGACGCAGGCGACGGCGCCGTTCCGCAGCGTGTCGCCTTCCATGATCGAGGCGTCCATCTCCACCGTGCCGTCCGAGGTGAGGACGGAGCCTCGCCCGGCATTGAATCGGGGATTGTCCTCCATGGCGACCACCGCAGCCTCCACCGCGTCGACGGCGCTCCCGCCCTCGCGGAGCCTGGTCCATCCCGCGGCCACCGCGTCCCGGATACCCTGCCGCAGCTCCTCGCGGGCGAAGTCGGGATCGGCGCCGGCGCCACCGTGAATGAGCAGGGCGGGGACTCGGCTCGTCATGCCCCAGAGCTTAGCATCACCGCGCCGATTCCTCGGGGAACCGGGCTATTCTCCTGGTGCCATGGCCAGCGAGCCAAGGGACCTCGGCGATCTCGCCCGCCGCATCGTCACGTGTCGGCGATGCCCGCGTCTGGTCAAGCATCGCGAAGCGGTGGCCGCCGTTCCGCCGCCCCGCTATCACGGCCAGCACTACTGGGCGAGACCGCTGCCGGGCTTCGGCGATCCGAAAGCGCGCGTCCTTCTCGTGGGCTTGGCCCCCGCCGCCCATGGAGGCAATCGGACCGGGCGCATGTTCACAGGAGACCGGAGCGGGGACTGGCTCTTCCGCGCACTCCACGAGGCCGGCCTCGCCAACCAGCCCACGTCGACGCACCCGGGCGACGGGCTTCAGCTCACCGGTGCCTACATCACAGCGACCCTCCGCTGTGCCCCTCCCGCCAACAAGCCGCGGCCTGTCGAGATCGAGCGCTGCCAGCCCTATCTGCTCGAGGAGCTCGCTCTGCTTACCGAGGTGCGCGTGGTGGTGGCGCTGGGAAAGATCGGCTGGGATGCTTATCTGCGCGCCCGGCGCGCCACCGGCCAGGCCGTGCCGCGTCCGCTTCCGCGCTTCGGCCACGCCGCGCGCGCGTTGATGCCGGACGGCGTGGTCCTCCTCGGCAGCTTCCATCCGAGCCAGCAGAACACCTTCACGGGCAAGCTCACGCGCCCAATGCTGAAGGCCGTCTTCGTGCTGGCGAGTCGGCTCGCGACTAGGAGCGGCCGAGATGGATCACGAGGCCGCCCGCCACGATGAGGCCTCCACCCAGCCACAGGGATGCGCTCGGGCGCTCCCCCGCCACGAGAAAGGCGACGAGCTGGCTCGCCCCGAAGAAAACCACGATGTAGAGCCCGAGGGTGCGGCCGAAGGCCCAGGCAGGCTGATTGACGAGCACGCCATAGCCCGCCAGCGCGGCCGCTCCTGCCACAAGCGCCCAACGCTGACCGGTGAGCCCCCTCCGCATGAGGAAGTCGCCCGAGACCTCGAGCAGGGCGGCCAGAGCAAGATACGCGACGATCACGTGGCACCTCCAGTGTGAGATCGTTCTCCGCCGCCGCGGTTGCCCGCCGCAAGCGCCCGTAGCATAATCGTTTCATGCCTTCCCGTCGTGCCCTCGCGGGGTGTTACCTTGCCCTCATCCTGCTGAGCGCGGGCACCGCCCGGGGAGCGCAGGCGCCGCCGGTCACCGAGGCAACGCTCGACAACGGCCTGCGCATCCTGATCCTCGAGGACCATCGCAATCCCATCGCGACGGTGCAGACCTGGTACCGCGTCGGCGCGCGCAACGAGATTCCCGGGGCCACCGGGCTCGCCCACTTCCTCGAGCACATGATGTTCAAGGGCACACCGACCTACGGGAAGGGCCAGCTCGCCCAGGTGGTGGAAGAGAACGGCGGGCAGGACAATGCCTTCACCTCCCACGACGTCACCACCTACTACGTCAACATCGCGGCCGACCGCGTCGACCTCGTGCTCGGGCTCGAGGCGGACCGGATGCGCAACCTGCTCCTCGATCCTCAGGAGATCGAGTCCGAGCGGCAGGTGGTGGCGGAGGAGCGGCGGAGCCGCATCGAGGATGACCCCGATGGCTATCTCTCGGAGGAGTTCCTCGCCGCCGCCTACAAAGCGCATCCCTATGGCTGGCCGGTGATCGGGTGGATGAGCGACATCCAGCGCATCAACGCGGCCGAGCTGCGCGCCTTCTACGACCGCTATTACGTTCCCGGCAACGCGCTTCTCGTGGTGGCGGGCGACGTGGACCCGCCGCGGGTGATCGCCCGGGCCCGCGAGACCTTCGGCAAGCTCGCGCGCGGCGCCGCGCCGCCGCCCATGAACTCCGTGGAGCCTCCCCAGGTTGGCGAGCGCCGGGTGCTCGTCTACAAGCCCGACGCGCGGGCCGCTATCGTGTACATCGGCTTCCACGTGCCCAACTATGCCTCCGCCGATGCGCCCGCCCTCGAGCTGCTCTCGACCATCCTCCAGGAAGGCCGTGCCTCGCGGCTGTACCGGCGGCTCGTCTACGAGCGGCGGCTCGCCCTCAACGTGGGCGGCGACTACACTTATCTCTCGCACGATCCCAACCTCTTCTGGTTCTCGGGGACGCCCCTGCCCGGACGGAGCCCCGAGGAGCTCGAGCGCGCCATCATGGACGAGATCGAGCTCGCGAAGAGCCAGCCCGTGCCGGAGGAGGAGCTCGAGCGAGCCAAGAACCAAATCGAGGCGGCCTTCGTCTGGCGCCAGGACTCGATCTTCTCGCGCGCGTCGACCCTGGCGCGCTTCGAGATGTTCGGCACGTGGCGGAACAGCGAGTCCTTCGTTCCCCTCATTCGTGGAGTGACCGCCGCCGATCTGCAGCGCGTGGCGCGCACGTACTTCCAGCCCCACTCCCGCACGGTGGGCACCCTCCTGCCCGGCGCCCCGCCCGCCGCCACGGGACGGTGACCGCGATGTCGTGGCGGTGGCCAAGGGGGGCCCTCGCCCTGCTCCTGATCGCCGCGCTGTTCGTCGCCGCGGCCTGGGCGGGACGTCAGCTGGGGACGGGCAACGGCGCGCCGGTGTCCGTCACCGGCACCATCGAGGCAACCCAGGTCGATGTGAGCGTGAAGATCACCGGCCGCATCCTGGAGCGCCTGGTCAACGAGGGGGACAAGGTCACGCGCGGGCAACCCCTCGTGCGCCTCGATGACTCGGAGCTCGCGGCGGATGTGCGCCGGCTCGAGGCGGGTCTGCGCTCCGCTCAGGCCACCTTGCGCGACCTCGAGAAGGGCGCGCGACCTCAGGAGATCGAGGATGCCCGCGCCGCTGTCTCCAGCGCGGAGGCGACGCGGAGCATGACGGAGCGCGAGTTCCAGAGGACCGACCAGCTCTTCAAGCAGAATCTCATCGCGGCCCAGGACGTCGACCGGGCGCGGCAAGCCTTCGATGTCGCCCGGGCCCAGGAGAGGAGCGCCCGGGAGAAGCTCGCCCTGCTCCTCGAGGGCTCGCGCCCCGACCAGATCGACGCGGCGCGCTGGCAGGTCTCTCAGGCCGAGTCCGCTCTCGTGCAGGCGCAGAGCCGGCTGCGCGAGGCGATGGTCGTCTCACCCATCGACGGCGTAGTGCTCCGGAAGAACCTGGAAGCCGGGGAGACGGCCAACCCCGGGGTGCCCATCCTCACCCTCGTGAATCCGAGGGACGTGTGGCTCCGTGCCTACGTGCCGGAGACGGAGGTGGGGCGGCTCAAGGTGGGTGACGCGGCGAAGCTGCGGGTGGATGCCTTTCCCGATCGCGTCTTCACGGGCCGCTTGACCGAGATCGGCTCGGAGGCCGAGTACACCCCGCGCAACGTGCAAACGAAGAAGGAGCGGGTCAACCTCGTTTTCCGCATCAAGATCCAGATCGACAACCCGCAGGGGATCCTCAAGCCCGGACTGCCCGCCGACGCCGATGTCGGCTGAGGCGTACGCGGTCGAGACGCGTGACCTC
Source organism: Candidatus Methylomirabilota bacterium (assembly GCA_035311385.1). Lineage (GTDB taxonomy): Bacteria > Methylomirabilota > Methylomirabilia > Rokubacteriales > CSP1-6 > AR37. The sequence continues at coordinate 814 of DATGCY010000681.1, read as the reverse complement.
ACGCGTCGCTTCGGCAAGCGCGTAGCCGTCGACCATCTGAACCTCCAGGTGCGCGCGGGCGAGCTCTACGGCTTTCTGGGTCCGAACGGGGCAGGCAAGTCCACCACGCTTCGCATGCTGTGCGGCATCCTCGAGCCGAGCGAAGGGGGCGGCACCGTGCTCGGCATCGACCTCACGCGCGATCCCGAGCGCATCAAGTCGGTGATCGGGTACATGTCTCAGAAGTTCTCGCTCTACGACGACCTGTCCGTGACGGAGAACCTCACCTTCTACTCGCGCGTGTACGAGGTACCGGGAGCGCAGCGCGCGGCGCGCATGGCCCGCATGGTGCAGCTCGCCGATCTCGGAGGACGCGAGGGACAGCTCGCGGGCACGCTCTCCGGCGGCTACCGCCAGCGGCTAGCCCTCGCCTGCGCCCTCGTGCACGCCCCGCGCCTCATCTTCCTCGACGAGCCCACCGCGGGTGTCGACCCCGTGTCACGGCGGAACTTCTGGGGGCTGATCCGACGCCTGGCCGACGAGGGAACGACCATCATGGTCACCACCCACTACATGGACGAGGCGGAGCTGTGCGACAGCCTCGGCTTCATCTACCAGGGCAAGCTCATCGCCCAAGGCTCGCCTGCCGTCATCAAGAGCGAGACCTTCCGGCGCCCCGTCATCGAGGTCGAGATCGCCGACCTGCGCCGCGCCTCGGATCTCCTCACGGATTGGGACGCGGTGGAGGAGGTGGTGCGCGTCGGCACCCGCCTGCGCGTGGTGCTGGGCCCCGAGCGGGCCGGGGCGCCCGAGGTCGACCAGTTCCTCCGACGAG
>DATGCY010000680.1:0-4596 GCA_035311385.1 Candidatus Methylomirabilota bacterium | reverse complement strand
GCGCTCGCAACTCGTCCGCACCTCGCTAGCCTTCGCCGCGAGCAGGGAGGGTGTCCAGCCGACGGATGACATCGAAGTCCTCGAGGATGTCGAGCTTTTGGACCACGTCGAGCTGGTCGATCATGTCGAGCCGGCTCGCCAGCACCGCGTTCTCCATGAGGACAGGGTCCACGGGCATTGCGCCGTAGCCGGGCAGGCCGATGTAGACGAGCACGGCCACGAAGCCGGCCGCCACCACGAGTTGGACGGGACGGAGGCGCCACGTCCAGCCTGCCCATGCCGGGGCCTTGCGCCGCTCGAGCTTCTCGCGGAGCTCGGCGCGGTAGGCGCCCCAGTGGACAAGCGGCGGCTCCGGCGCCGAACGCCTCAGCTCGGCGATGACGTCCCTGAATTCGTCTTCAGGCGGATGGCTCATGTCTTCTCCCCGGCTTCTCGCTCGCCCATCAAACGTCGAAGCGCCGAGTATGCTCGGTGAAGATGCACGCGCACGGTCGCCTCGGACAGGTGCAACACCTCCGCGATCTCCTTCGTCGACAGCTCCTCGCGGCACTGGAGCTGCACGGCGGCCCGCTGCTGCGGCGAGAGCGTTTCCACGGCTTCCCAGAGCTGGCTCATGCGGTTCTCCGCCACCAGGGCCTCCGTGGGATCGACAAAGGGCGCCGGCACCCGCTCCACCGGGCTCTGAGTCTCACGCTCCGCCTCGCCGCTCCCCCAGCCGATGAGCTTGCGCCATCCTTTCCGCTTCCTCGTCTGGTCGAGGCAGCAATTGACCAGGATCCGATAGAACCAGGTCGAGAACTTGGCCTGCCCCGCGAAGGATGCGGCAGACTCGTGAAGTCGGATGAACGCCTCCTGGGAGCAATCCTTGGCCTCTTCCCGGTCGCGCACGACCGACCAGGCAATGCGGTAGGCCCGCTCCTGATATCGCGTGACCAGCAGGTCGAAGGCCGCCTCGTCGCGCTCCGCCACTCGGCGGCAGAGGTCCTCGTCGGACGGCTCGATCGTGTCCACCACGGGCGATCTTCGCACACGCTCGTCGGGCCGGCCAAACCAGCACCCGGCCTAGCCTCATGACGCTGTGTGCACTGCCCGGTCACCTCCCAATCCACGCTGGCCTCCGCCACCTAGACAGTTTCCTGACGCTGTAGGACGACCGCTCGTGGCCGTTCGTTTACACGCCTGGCCCTACCAGAAAATTTTCCTCCGTGCGTCCTCATTGCCTAGGACGGCAAGCTCTAGGACCGCGTTTACGCGGAGAAAACGGGTACCGGTCTTGCGAGCTGGGGTTGGGCTTCGGGCTTGCCCGGGCAGGCGAGGCTCGCGAAGGCTCAGAAGGGCAGGGGCGTCAGTTCGGGAGCGCCCCACTGCAGCACCGTTCGCTCTCGCATCCCGCCTGCCGAGCAGGAGCCGGTCGCCGACCTACGAGGTGGGACCGGGAGGGCTCACGCTCGCCGTGGCGCCGACCCGGCGCGCGTCGGTCAGGCTCACGTGCTCGACCACGAGCAGCAGAAGTCCCCAGACGGTGACGGGCACGAATTGTGAAGCGTGGAGGAGGAGCGAGAAGCTGAGCGCGTCCACGCGGCTCACGCCGAAGAGCGACAGGGCCAGGACCGTGGCGGCCTGGAACACGCCGATGAACCCAGGACTCGATGGCAGGCTGATCCCGAGTCCGAGGAAGGCGAGGACGCAGAGAGCCGCGCTCCACGGCAGCTCGAGGCGGGCGGCTTTGAAGCTCGTCCACACCGCGAAGATGATGGCGGCCCAGATCACGACCGACCAGAAGAGTGTGGGCACGAGCTGAGCCGGGCGGCGCAGGCCCTGCAGGCCGTCACTCATGGAGTCGAAGACGGACAGGAGCCGCCGCTCGAAGGCCGGCCACCGGTACGTGAGAGTGTGCAGCACGGTGCGGCAGGTGAGGGGTGCGGCCGTGATGCCCACGAGCACGGCCATCATGGCGAGGACCACGCCCACGAAGATCTCCGCCGCCCACGCGATCTCGCGCGGGGCAGGCACGCTCCAGAAGACGAGGGCGAGGATGAGCCCAATGGCCAGCCCATCGAGCACGCGCTCGACGACCAGGGTCGTCACGGTGGTCCAGAAGGGCTGACCGCGGCGCGTCACCACGTACACGCGGAGCAGCTCGCCGGCGCGGAGGGGGAGAAGGTTGTTCCCCATGTAGCCGATCATCACCGCGTTGAAGAGGTGCGTCGGATGCGCCCCGGCCGGGAAGAGATGGCGCCAGCGGACGGCCCGCGCCCACAAGCCGAAGAGGGCGGCGGCCACGCTGATGATGAGCCAGCCCCAGTGCGTGTCGGCGAGTCGCGCAACGAGGGCACGGGTGTCCACCTTCCAGAAGAGCCAGACGAGGAGGGCCACGCTGATCACGATCCCCAGAAGGATCTTGATCAGCCGAGGGGCAGAAGGCACGAGTCGCTAGAGTCCGCGCTGGGAAAGGACAGCGTCGAGGCGCGCTGGCACGCTGACGGGACGCGTGGCGGACTCCAGGGCGGTGTCGGGATCCTTGAGGCCGTGGTCTGTCAAGGTGAGGACGAGAGTGGAGCGCTCGCACTCGAGGAAGATGTGCAAGCTCCGGTCCGTTGCCTCCGCGAGTCGTGGGGCAGGCACGAGCGGGGCGTTGCCCTCATGGAGCGTGACCACTGCCGTGTTCGCGCTCACGGGAAGGAGAGGTCGGTAGCGCTCGATGACGCCGGGCCAGGCGTTCACGCCCGTCCTTCTCCCATCAGGCCGGCTCGACGCGGATCATGGTGGTGCGGGCCGCCACCACCGCGAGCTTGTCGATCCCGCTGAGGGCCGCCCGCATGTCGCGTTCCCGCGCCTCGTGGGTCATCATCACCACGGGCACCGCTTCGCCATGGGCGCGTTCCTTCTGCAGCACGGAGACGAGGGAGATGTCGTGCTGGCCGAGGATGCCCGCCACCTGAGCGAGGACGCCGGGCCGGTCCATGGCCATGACGCGCAGATAGTACGACGAGCGGATGTCCTCCATGGGCCGGAGCGGCAAGGGACGCTCGCTGATCGACGGTAGGTCCACGTCGAGGGCCGGGAGCTGATGGGCGACGCGGCGGGCGATGTCCACGGTGTCCGACCACACGGCGGAGGCGGTGGGAAGCTGTCCCGCGCCGCGGCCGTAGAACATGAGATTGCCCACGTTGTCGCCGGTGATGAACACGGCGTTGAAGACGCCGGACACCGCGGCCATGGGCGATGCGGCGGGAATCATGGTCGGATGCACGCGCACTTCGAGCGCGCCCTCCACCGCCTTGGCAATGGCGAGGAGCTTGATCCGGTAGCCCAGCTCCACCGCGTTCTCCACGTCCTGCTGGGTGATGGCCGTGATGCCCTCGGTGTGGATGTCTTTCAGGTCCACCGCGGTGCGGAAGGCAAGGGTGGCGAGGATCTGAAGCTTGTGCGCGGAGTCCATCCCTTCGATATCGAGGGTGGGATCGGCCTCCGCATAGCCCTGCGCCTGCGCTTCCTTGAGCACCACGGAGAAGTCGAGACCCTCGTCCGTCATCTTGGACAGGATGTAGTTGCAGGTGCCGTTGACGATGCCGAAGGCAGACAGGACGCGGTTGGCGGGGAGGCCTTCCTTGATGGAGCGGAGGAGGGGGATGCCGCCCGCCACCGCCGCCTCGAAGCCCAGCATGACGTGATTGCGCCGCGCGGCTTGGAAGAGCTCGGGACCGTGATGGGCGAGGAGGGCCTTGTTGGCGGTGACCACGTGCTTGCCCGCGTCGAGAGCGCGCAGGATGAAGCTCCGGGCGGGCTCCAGACCGCCCACCAGCTCGATGACGATCTGCACGGACGGGTCGTCGAGGACGCGCGCGGCGTCGTTCACGAGGGGCAGTCGCGTGAGGTCAATGCCCTCGCGAGGGCGGAGCGTCTCGGCATCCGCCACCACCTGCAGGCGGAGCCGGCAGCCCGCGCGCTCCTCCATTTCCGCGCCATGCGTCTGGAGGACCTTGACCACGCCGCTGCCGACCGTACCGAGGCCGAGGAGGCCGATCTTGATCTCGTTCATGGCGGGAGCGGAAGCGCTGCTCGCCGCGCCGTCAGCGGGCGGCGAGGGTCTTGAGGCCGCGGAGGGCCTGCCTGATGCGCTGCTCGTTCTCGACGAGGGCGAAGCGGACGAAGCCCTCGCCGTACTCGCCGAAACCGATGCCCGGCGATACCGCGACCTTGCACTCGTTGATGAGGAGCTTGGAGAACTCCAGTGAGCCCATGGCGCGGAAGGACTCGGGAATGGGCGCCCATACGAACATGGTGCCCTTGGGCTCGGGCACGCACCAGCCGATCTTGTTCAAACCGTCCACCAGCACGTCGCGGCGCTTCCGATGGAGCTCCACGATGTCCTTCACCACCGCCTGCTCGCCTTCGAGAGCGACGATGGAGGCGATCTGGATAGGCTGGAAGGCGCCGTAGTCGAGGTACGACTTGATCCGGGCGAGGGCGTGAATCATGCGCGGGTTGCCGCACACGAAGCCCATGCGCCAGCCCGGCATGTTGTACGACTTCGACATGGAGAAGAGCTCGACCCCGACCTCCTTGGCTCCCGGCACTTCCAGGAACGACGGC
>DATGCY010000679.1:0-4234 GCA_035311385.1 Candidatus Methylomirabilota bacterium | reverse complement strand
CGACTAAGCTGCCCACGATGTTCCGCACCATGTGATGGAGGAAGCTGTCAGCGGAGATGAGCACGGCGATCTCCTCGCCGCGCGCCACCAGACGGATGGAGCGCACCGTGCACGTCGGTGTGCGCCCTCGCCCGGGCGCCGCGCAGAAGGCCGAGAAGTCGTGCTTGCCGCGGAGGGCGCCCACGGCGGCTCGCATCCTCGTCGCGTCGAGGGGAAAGCGCGGATGCCAGGCGAAGCGACGGCGCATGGGGTGCGCAACGCGGCCGCCATCGATCAGATAGAGGTAGCGCTTGCCGAGCGCGCTCCGCCGCGCGTCGAAGCCGGCGGGAGCGACCGCCGCCTCGAGGACGCGAACGCTCTCAGGGAGGAGCGCATTGAGACCACGCGCGAGCCGGGTCGGCTCGAGGGTGGACGTCGTCACGAGGCTCGCCACCTGGCGCAGGGCGTGGACGCCCGCGTCGGTCCGGCTCGCGCCCGTGACCTTGATCGGCTCGCCGAGGATGCGCACGCAGGCCTCGCGCAGGAGACCCTGCACGGTCGTCTGGTCCGGCTGCACCTGCCAGCCCGCGAAGTCCGTGCCGTCGTAGGCGAGGGTCAGGCGCAGGGTAGGCAGGGCAGGGCGACCTCAGCGGATCAGCAGCTCCGCGATCTGGATGCCATTCAGCGCCGCCCCCTTGCGCAGCTGATCGCCCACCACCCAGAAGTTGATGGCGTTGGGCAGGGTCAGGTCCTGACGGATGCGGCCCACGAAGCAGTCGTCTTGCCCCTCGACCGTGGCCGGCATGGGATAGCGGCTCTGCGCCGGCTCGTCGCACAGGGTCAATCCGGGGAAGCCCGCGAAGAGCTCGCGCGCGCGGTCTGGTCCGAGGGCGACTTCCGTCTCCGCGTTCACGGCCACGGAGTGCGCGGTGAACACGGGTACGCGCACGGTGGTGGGCGAGATGGCGAGCTCGGGCGCGGCGAGGATCTTGCGCACCTCGTGCACGAGCTTCATCTCCTCGCCCGTGTAGCCGCGATCGTCGAACTTGTCGATGTGGGGGATGACGTTGAAAGCGATCTGGTGCGCGAAGTACTTGGGCGTCATGGCCTCCCCGCGCGCCCAGGCCAGCGTCTGGCTCCGCAGTTCTTCCACACCGTTCACCCCGGCTCCCGACACCGCCTGGTAGCTGGTGGCGATGACACGGCGGAGGCGCCCCGCGTCGTGCAGGGGCTTGAGCGGCATCACGGTGACGATGGTGGTGCAGTTGGGGCAGGCCACGATGCCTCGGTGGCCGGCGAGGGCGGACGCGTTCACCTCGGGGACGACCAGCGGCACGGTGGGATCCATGCGGAAGGCGCTCGACTTGTCGATGACCACCGCCCCCGCCTTCACGGCGAGGGGGGCCAGCTCCTTCGACTGCGCGGAACCCGCTGAGAAGAACGCGATGTCTACGCCCTTGAAGGCTTCCGCGCTCGCCTTCTCCACGCGAATGGTCTCGCCCTTGAACGCTATCGTCTTGCCCGCCGACCGCTCGGAGGCAAAGACGCGGAGCGCCTTCACGGGAAACTTGCGCTCGTCGAGGAGCTTGAGCGTGGTCTGTCCTACCGCGCCCGTGACGCCCACCACCGCTACCGTCTGCCCTGAGGCCATGTCTCTACCCTTTCCCGTCGTTCACGAGTACGACCGCTGCACTTCACCAGCGATCAGGTCGCCCATCTCCTGGGTCCCCACCAGTTTCATGCCTGCGGCGTGGATGTCGCGCGTGCGATGTCCCTGCTCGAGGATGCGCAGCACCGCCGCATCGATCCGGTCCGCGTCCTTGCCCATGTTGAGCGAGTACCGGAGCAGCATCCCCGCCGAGAGGATGGCCGCGATGGGATTGGCCACGCCCTGCCCCGCAATGTCGGGGGCGGTGCCGTGCACCGGCTCGTAGAGGGCGACGCGGCCGCCCAGGCTCGCCGAGGGCAGCATACCCATGGAGCCGGCGAGGATGGCCGCCTCGTCCGAGAGAATGTCGCCGAAGGTGTTCTCCGTCACGATGGTGTCGAAGTGCGTGGGCTTGTGCACGAGGGCCATGGCGCAGTTGTCCACGAGCACGTGCTCGAGCTGCACGTGGGGATACTCCTTCCCCACCCGCGTCACCACTTCACGCCAGAGCTGCGAAACCACGAGGACGTTGGCCTTGTCCACGGAAGCAAGACGCTTCCGCCGCTTCATGGCCACATCGAAGGCCACCCGCGCCACCCGCTCGATCTCTCGCGACGTGTAGGCCATGGTGTTGATGGCTCGCGTGCCGCCGTCCGCGAACTCCTCGCGCCCCCGCGGCTCGCCGAAGTAGAGGCCGCCCGTGAGCTCGCGGATGACCATGATGTCGGTGTTCTCCACCACGTCGCGCTTGAGGGGGGAGGCGTCCACCAGCATGGGGAAGCAGGTGGCCGGCCGCAGGTTGGCGTAGAGATCGAGCTCCTTGCGCAGGCCGAGAAGACCGCGCTCGGGCCGTTTTTCCTGGGGCAGGTTGTCCCACTTGGGCCCGCCCACCGAGCCGAACAGGATGGCGTCGCTCCGCTCGCAGAGGGCGAGGGTGGCGGGAGGCAGGGGCTCCCCCGTGCCATCGATAGCGGCGCCTCCGATGAGGGCCGGCTCGAACTCGAAGGCCACGCCGGTGGCCCGGCCCACCACCTCGAGCACTTTGCGCGCCTCGGGCGTCACCTCCTGCCCGATGCCGTCTCCTCCCAGCATCGCGATCTTGTGCGTGGCCATCAGGCAGGCCTCCGGGTCGTGTTTGCTCTCGCCGCCATGCGCGCGCTCACGCGCTCTTCTCCGCCACTTGCACCTGCTCCGAGCGCAGGCGCATCCACACGAGGCGCCCAGGGCCGCTCAGCAGGTAGAGGGAGAAGAGGACGAAGAGGAACCACTGCGGATGGGTGGCGACAATGAGCACGCCGAGAACCACGAGCACCAGCACCTGGGCGGGCCGGCGGCGCGCGAAGTCGACCTCCTTGAAGCTGTAGTAGCGAAAGGTCGAGACCATGAGGAGGGCGACGATCACCGTGCCCACCGCGATGGCCGCGGCCAGCCAGCGGGACACCACCACCCCCTCCAGGAGGAGGGCGGTCGAAGCGACGATGCCCGCGGCGGCGGGGGTGGGCAGTCCCACGAAGTACCGGCGATCCGTCACACCCTGATAGACGTTGAAGCGGGCGAGACGCAGGGCGCCGCAGATCACGAAGAGGAAGGCGCCGAGCCAGGCGACCCGTCCCGCTTGGGAGAGGGCCAGCGAGTACAGCATGAAGGCGGGCGCCACGCAGAAGGACACCGCGTCGGCCAGCGAGTCGAACTCCACGCCGAACTGGGTGGTGGTCCGGGTGAGGCGAGCGACCTTGCCGTCGAGGATGTCCAGGACCATGCCCACGAACACCGCCACCGCCCCCTCTACGAAGCGGGCCTGCGCGGACAGCACGATGGCGAGGAAACCGCAGAACAGATTAGCGGTGGTAAACAGGCTCGGGAGGAGGAAGATGCCGCGACGCGGATGCTCGCGCAGCTCCTGCCACCGGCGACGACGCGGATGCCGGGCCCCCTCCCCACTCGAATGCCGACGTCTCACCGCAGCACCCCCATGACGGTCTCCCCGCCTCTGACCCGATCACCCACCTTCACGCGCATCTCCGCCGACCGCGGCACGAGCAGATCCGTGCGTGACCCAAAGCGGATCAGCCCGAAGCGCGCACCCGCGGCGAGCTTGTCTCCCCGCTCCACCCGACAGACGATGCGACGAGCGAGCACGCCCGCGATCTGCTTCACGCTCACTCGCGCCCCCTCCCCCTGGAGCGCGACGGTGCATCGCTCGTTCAGCTCGGACGCCTCGTCCTTGTAGGCGGCCATGAAGCGCCCTCGCGCCCGCTCCACGCTCTCCACGAGCCCGGCCACCGGCGATCGGTTCACGTGCACGTCGAGGGGGGAGAGGAAGATGGAGGTCCGCACCGCCTCGCCCACCCAGGGATCGTGCACCTCGTCGACCCCCATCACCCGACCGTCGGCGGGAGCCAGCACCAGCCCGGCTCCGCTCGGTGGCGTCCGCTCCGGATCGCGGAAGAAGCCGAGGCAGGCCAGGGCGACGATCCCCACCCCCACCGCCGCCGGCCACCAGCCGAACAGGGCCAGGATACACGCGACCACAGCGGGTACGAGGATAAACGGCCAGCCCTCGGGGGCGACGGGAACGCGCATCCCCCGACCGGTGCCTTACATCCG
>DATGCY010000678.1:0-4378 GCA_035311385.1 Candidatus Methylomirabilota bacterium | reverse complement strand
CCGGGCGGCGTGGCCGCGCGCACGAGCATGTCGCGTGAGGGCGAGATGGTACCGAGGCAGAAGCCCATGAGTGCCATCACGCCGGGCAGGAACGTGAGGGTGGGCGCCGCGCTCGCGATGATCAGGCTCAGGGAAGCACCGGCCACCAGGCCACAGGTCGCCACGAGATCGTGCCGGCGCGTGCGATCCGCCATGAACCCGCCCACGAGGATGCCGGTCGCGCTCCCGAGGAGGAAGGCGGTGAGGGCGCCCGTGGCCAGCCCGAGCGGCGCATCGAAGATTTGCACCATGGCCGAGACAGAGAAGGTCTGGATGCCGATGAGCGAGGTCGCGATGAAGGCGAAGAAGGCGAAGGCGGTGAGAATGGAGGGCGCGAGGAGCAGCTTGACGCTGGCGCCAAGCCCTGGCGCACTCGTGGCGCCGCGGAGCGCGGGCTCCACGCGATCGGCCAGCGTCGCGCCTTGGGTGGACAGCGCGACGGCCGCCGTCACGCCAACCGCGCCTACCGTGAGGAGCGAGCCACGCCAGCCGAGCGGACCGGCGAGCCCGACCACCACCGCAGGAGCCGCTGCCCAGCCCAGGTTTCCGCAGATCCCGTGAATGCCATAGGCGCGGCCGAGGCGCGCTGAGGACACGGAGGCGTTGAAGATCGAGTAGTCCGCGGGATGGAACACGCTGTTGCCGAAGCCGCCCAGGATGGACGCGACGGCGAGCGCCCAGTACGTCGAGGTGAGGCCGGCCAGGCCCATAGCCCCGGCGAGGAGGGCCATCCCCGCGGGAAGCACGCGACGGGCGCCCAGATGGTCGACGAGAAATCCCGACATGGTTTGGCCCACGCCCGAGGCCGCGTAGAACAGTCCCATGAGGAGGCCCAGCTCCGTGTAGGACACGCCGAAGTCCTCGCGGAGGAGGGGAAAGAGCGGCGGCAGCACGAGCTGGAAGAAGTGGCTGACGAAGTGGGCGGCGCTGACGAGAGAAATGATGCGCACGTCACGTCCCAAACTGCCGCGAACCGGCTCCGCTGCCGAGCGAATGCTCCACCTCCGCGTCACAGATTGACGCCCGGCCGGAGCCGGGCGCTCCTCCAGCGTAGCGCAGTGGGAAGCGGGGTGCGGCGGATTCTCGCCGCGTGGTACCATTCCGGAGTCTCGCACACCACGAGCGCTGCCTTCACGCGCCAGAACAGAAGGAGACCGTCATGCGGGCTGCCGTCCTCTACCAGCCGAACACGCCGCTTCAGGTCGTGGACCTCGAGCAGCAGGGACCGCAGGCGGGCGAGGCGCGCGTGCGCGTCAAGGCCGCCGGCGTCTGCCACAGCGACTGGCACATCATGAACGGCGACTGGCAGCTCCCCTTGCCCATGGTCCTCGGCCACGAGGCGGCGGGCATCGTGGAGGACGTGGCGCCTGGGGTGAAGCACGTGAAGCCAGGCGATCACGTGATCTTCTCCTTCCGTCCGCAATGCGGGCGCTGCCTCTACTGCTCGCTCGGCCGCTCCATACTCTGCGATGGGCACAAGTCCGTGCGCTGGGCCATGCTCGATGGCAGCCATCGCCTGCGCCACAAGGGCCAGAACGTAAACCAGATGGCGCGCATCGGCACCTTCTCCGAGGCGGTGGTATGTCCCGCCGAGATGCTGGTGCCCATCCGGAAGGAGATGCCGTGGCCGCAGGCCGCTCTCGTGGGCTGTTGCGTTCCCACCGGCGTGGGCGCCGTCACCTCGTGCGCGCGAGTGGAGGCGGGCGCCTCCGTGCTCGTGATCGGCTGCGGCGGTGTCGGCCTCAACGTGGTGCAGGGCGCGCGGCTGGCCGGGGCAGGGATGATCGTGGCCTGCGATCTTCTCGACAGCAAGCTCGGCTATGCCAAGGAGTTTGGGGCGACCCACACCTTCAATGGGAAGCAGGACAACATCGTGGAGCGGGTGCGCGAGCTCACGGACGGGCGCGGGGTCGACTATGCCTTCGACGCCATCGGCGGCGAGCAGACCACGCTGCAGATCCTTGACGCCATCCGTCCCGGCGGGGTCGCCGTCATCGTGGGCATGGCCGCCATGGCCGTGCGCGCGCCCATCACGCCGTACGCCATGGCCCTCCAGGAGAAAACCCTCAAGGGCACTATGTACGGTTCCGTGCGCCCGCCCATCGACTTCCCGCGTCTCGTCGAGCTCTACCTCGACGGCCGACTCAAGCTCGACCAGCTCGTGAGCCGCACCTACACGCTCGATGAGATCAACGACGGCTTCCAGGCGCTCACCTCGGGCCAGGTCGCTCGCGGCGTGGTGGTCTTCAACTAGTGCTGGACCAACGTACTTCGCCAGATCGACTCAGCCCTCGCTTCGCCGCAGAGCGGCTCAGCTCGAACTGCCACGTTCTCGGTCGGCCGCAGCCCTCAACGTACACGCACGTCCGCCTCGGGCTGCAGCCTCCCTCGGGCCTCGTCTGGCTCGCAATTTCGTCCAGCCCTCTGCGGGATCACTCGCCGTATAACCAAGACTCGTTGGAGGCGCACTAGATATGGCTCCGCGAACGATCTACGAGGCGCCGCGCCCCGCCGCCGCGCCTGGCGAAGAGGTCTACACGAGCACCTGCGCCCACAACTGTGGTGGGCGCTGTGTGGTCAACGCGCACGTGAAGGACGGCACCATCGTGCGCATCAGCACCGACCCGCGGCGGTGGACACCCGAGATGCCACCGCTCACCGCCTGCGTGCGCGGCTTCGGCGCCGCCGAGCGCGTCAACCATCCCGACCGGCTGCGTTATCCGCTGCGTCGAGTCGGTCCGAAGGGATCGGGCGAGTTCGAGCGCATCAGCTGGGACGATGCCCTCGACGAGGTGGCGGTTCAGATGCGGCGCATCCGGGATACGTACGGTCCCGCCGCCATCCTCGACTGCTCGCGAAGCGGCAGCACGGCCGTCGTGCACAATCGCGCAGTGGTGCAGCGATTGCTCCATCTCTTCGGTGGCTGCACGGAGCTCTGGTCAAATCTCTCCAACGAGGCGGAGATCTTCGCCCTCCGCCACACGTATGGTTCCAGGGCCGAAGCCAAATCCTCGGGTCGCGAGCCCACGGACTACGTCAATTCGCGTCTCATGATCCTCTGGGGCTGGAGCCCGGGCGACGGAACCTTCGGCACGAACAATCCGCAGTATCTCCACTGGGCGCACGAGCGCGGGGTGCGGATCGTCACCGTCGATCCGCGCGCCACCCGGACGAGCCACAAGCTGGCCGACGAGCACGTGCCCATCCGGCCGGGCGCGGACGCCGCGATGTTGATCGCCATGGCCCAAGTCATCGTGAGCGAGAATCTCCACGACCAGGCCTTCCTCGATCGCCTCGTGCTGGGGTTCGACGAGGGGCATCTGCCCGCCGGCGCGCCGGCCGGCTCGTCGTATCGCTCCTATCTCCTCGGCCTCTCGGACGGCGTCGTGAAGACTCCGGAGTGGGCGGAGCCCCTCACCGGCGTTCCCGCCGCCACCATCCGGCGGCTCGCGCGCGAGTTCGCCACCCTCAAGCCCGCCGCGCTCCACTGCGGCTATGCGCCGGGGCGCACGGCGTACGGCGAGCAGTTCCACCGCGCCGCCTACGCGCTGTGCGCCATCACGGGCAACATCGGCATTGCGGGCGGCAACTCCGGGTGCAGCAACGGCACCGGTTTTCAAGGCATCAAGCGCCAGGGCGCATCCGCGAATCCCGCCAACGCCCGCGTCGCCTCCACGCTGCTCGCGGACCTGCTCGAGCGCGGGCGCGCCGGCGGCTACCCGGCGGACATCAAGATGGTGTACTCGGCGTGCGGCGACCTCGCGAACCAATGCCCGAACGTCAACAAGATCACGGCCGGGCTCAGCCAGCTCGAGTTCATGGTCGCCCACGATCACTTCCTCACCCCGACGGCGCGCTACGCGGACATCGTACTGCCCGCCACCACGTTCTGGGAGCGGAGCGACATGCACACGCCCTGGAGCGGGGCCGGCCACTACGTGATCTTCATGCAGCAGGCCATCCCGCCCATGTACGAATGCCGCAACGACGTGGACATTTGCGCCGATCTCGCCACGCGTCTGGGGCTCGAGGGCTACAAGCGCCCGCCGGATCTGGAGTGGCTGCGTGAAGTGTGCGAGGACACCGACATCGACGACTTCGATGCCTTCCGAAAGCAGGGGCTGGCGCGGCTCCCCGCCCCCGACGATCCAGTGGCCTTCGCCAAGGAGGTACGGGATCCCGAGCGGCATCCGTTCTCGACGCCGTCGGGAAAGATCGAGATCTACTCGACCACCCTCGCGGCCAAGCCCGACTTCTACGGCCTCGGGAAGATCCCGGCCATTCCCACGTGGATCCCGCCGCATGCGGGCGATCCCCGGCATCCATTGGAGCTGATCTC
>DATGCY010000677.1:0-4730 GCA_035311385.1 Candidatus Methylomirabilota bacterium | reverse complement strand
GCGGGCGGCTTCCCCGCCGCCGAGGGCTACTACACGATGCAGTTCGCCGGCGTGGGCAGCGACTACCCGGTGCTGAACGAGATCCGTGAGATGTACCGAAAGGAAGGGCGGCCTGCGCCTCCTGAGATGGCTTCCACCGTGTACTACAACCGCGGGGTGGTCACGGCCGCGCTCCACGTCGAAGCCATCCGCAACGACCTCAAGGCGCATCCGGACGGCAAGATCACGGGCGCCGACGTGAAGGCGGGCTTCGAGAAGATCTCGAACTTCACCCTCGGCGGCCTGATTCCTCCTGTGAAGATCACGGCCGCGGACCACGAGGGAGGCGGGCTGGTGCAGATCTGGCAGGTGAAGGGAGGCAAGTTCGTGAAGGCCTCCGACTGGTTCTCCGCGTATCCGGAGGTCGTGGCCAGGCACATCGGGCAGGCAGCCGCCAAGAAGTCGTAGGTACAGCGTGGGGAGATGGGGGGCCTCGCGACGAGGCGAGGCCCCCGGCCTTGCTACTTCTTTCCCGAGAAGAACTCCCTGACGTTCTCCCCGCTGAACTTGGCGCCTTCCACCACGGTGTGACCGAGGCCCGCGAACATCTCTCTGAAGCCGAGGCCGACCTGACCCTGACCGATCTGCTTGGCGCCTCGTTCGACCCGCTTGGTCGCCTGGTCCACCTTGGTCTTGTCAGCCGCGGCCGCGCTCCCGCAGGAGAGAGCCACGGCCGCGAGGAATCCAGGCGCCATCCATGTCCAGAGACGTGTTCGTGTCATTACGCACCTCCATCAGAGCACTCGGGCTCGCATCTCCGGCCACGGAGTAGGGCTGCATTTCACGTGCCGATGGGGGGCGACGACGGTCGGGACGGCGTGTCGGAAGGAAGAGCGTAGAGAATTCCAGTCTAGTCTTCATACGGCGCGAGCGACTCATCGGGGCATGCAACCTCTGCGTAGCCGCATGACTCGATCTCCCAGTAGCCATGACCGCCATCTGACGTCGCTGTTCGATGAAGTCGGCGACACCTTGTCGAGGCGGACCCTCGATAGGGTGAATCCTTCGGCCCGCGCCGCTACACACCGAGGAAGCGCTGCTGGATGTCCGGGTCCGCGCGGAGCTCATCCGGCGTGCCCTCGAACTGAATGCGTCCTTGATCGATGACGTAGAGCCGATGCGAGAGTGCGAGGGCGACCTCGAGGATCTGCTCCACGAGAAGGATGGTGGTGCCCCGACGATTGATCTCGCCGAGGATGGTCGTGAGGTTCTCCACGAGGAGCGGAGAGAGCCCTTCCGTGGGCTCGTCCACGAGCATGAGCTTGGGCCGGGCGACCAGCCCGCGCGCGATGGCGAGCATCTGCTGCTCACCGCCCGACAGCGATTTGCCCTTCTGCTCGTAGCGCTCGCGCAGGCGAGGGAAGTAGCCGAGCACCTCGTCGACCAGCGCGCCGTTGCTCTTCGCGGAGGCCGTCCGCGATCCGAGAAGGCCCAGGCGCAGGTTCTCCGCCACGCTCAGGTTGGGCAGGATGCGCCGTTCTTCCGGTATGTAGGCGATGCCCGCCCGCGCCACCTCGTGGGTGGGCAGGCTCGTGAGCTCACGGCTGTCGAAGATGATGCGCCCCTCACGCGGGGGCACCAGGCCCATGATGCTCCGCAGGGTGGTAGTCTTGCCCGCTCCGTTTCGACCGATGAGCGTCACCACCTCGCCCGCGTCCACGCGGAGGGAGATGCCCTGAAGGATGTGCGCCTCGCCGTAGTAGGTCTGCACATGCTCGAGGGCGAGCAGGGTCACTTGGTCGCGCCCAGGTAGGTCTGCTGCACGCGCTCGTTGGCGCGGATCTCCGCGGGGCTGCCCTCGGCGAGGACCTGGCCCTGGTGGAGAACGGTGACGCGGTCCGAGATGTTCATGACCACCTTCATCTTGTGCTCAACGAGGATCACCGTGCGCCCCGCCGCGATGCGCCGGATGAGCCGGATGGTTTCGTCCGTCTCCTCGGGGCTCATGCCCGCGGTGGGCTCGTCGAGGAGGAGGAGGACGGGATCGGTGGACAGCGCGATGCCCAACTCGAGGTGGCGCTTCTCGCCGTGGGAGAGATGGGCGGCGAGGAGATCGCGCTTGCCCCACAGCCCCACCTCCTGGAGGATGCGCCCGGCTTTCTCACGGATGGCCGTGAGGGCGGTGGCGCGACCCCAGAAGTTGAAGGCGAGGCGATAGGTCTGCGCGGCCACCCGCACGTTCTCCAGCACGCTGAGATGCGGGAACACGTTGGTGATCTGGTACGACTTGGCGACGCCAAGGCGCGACACGCGATGCTGCGGCAGGCCAGTGATCTCGCGGCCGTCGAACCAGATGCGCCCCGCGCTGGGTGGCATCTCACCGGAGATGAGGCGGAAGAAGGTCGTCTTGCCCGCGCCGTTCGGGCCGATGATCGAGCGTAGCTCCCCGCGCTCCACCTCGAAATCGACCTGCGCCACGGCCAGGAGACTGCCGAAGCTCCGGGTCAGGCGCTCGGTACGGACGATGGGTGATGCCATGGAGGATGAGCCGGGGCGTAACATAGCAGGGCGATTTTTCGAGTGTCAAGGTAGGATTCCCGCGTGAAGCCGGCGCCCTTCGCCTATCATCGGCCGACCTCACTCGACGAGGCCCTCGCGCTGCTCGCGCGCTACGGGTCGGACGGCCGCATCCTCGCCGGCGGGCAGAGTCTGGTGCCCGCGCTCAACATGCGCCTGGCCACGCCGACGGCCCTCATCGACATCAATCGCGTCCACGGCCTCGATGGCATTACCGTGGAGGGCGACGCCCTCGTCATGGGCGCCCTCGCGCGGCACGACGCGCTCGAGCACTCCGCGCTGGTGGCACGTCACGCGCCGCTCATCGCCCAGGCCATGCCCCACGTGGGCCACCGCGCCATTCGCGCGCGCGGCACCCTGGGCGGCAGCGTGGCTCTCGCTGATCCCGCCGCCGAGCTGCCCGCCTGCCTGCTCGCCCTCGACGCCGTGATCCGCGTCACCGGACCCGAGGGCGCGCGTGAGGTTCTCGCCGCGCGCTTCTTCCGCGGCATCTACGCGACCGATCTGCGCGAGGGGGAGATCGTGACGGCAGTGGCGGTGCCCGTGACGGGGGCGGGCTGGCACTCGCGCTTCGACGAGCTCGCCCGGCGCCACGGCGACTATGCCCTGGTTGGCCTCGCCGCGCACTGTCGCGTGGACGACGGCATCGTCCGCGAGGCGCGTCTCGCCTTCTGCGGCGTCGGCTCGGTGCCTATGCGTGCTGCGCGCGCCGAGGCGGCCCTGATCGGCCGGTCCGTCGAGCCCGAGAGACTCGACGAACCGGCGCGCGCGCTTGCGAGCGATCTGGACCCGCCGGGCGATGTCCACGCGAGCTCCGCCCTCCGGCGACACTTGGCAGGCGTGCTTCTCACCCGCAGCTTGGGCGCGCTGTAGCGTGGACGATACCGTCGCGGTCTTGCTCACCGTCAATGGCACAGCGGTCAGCCGTCGCATCGAGCCACGGCAGAGCCTGGTGGACTTCCTCCGCTACGAGCTCGAGCTGACCGGCTCGCACGTGGGTTGCGAGCACGGGGTATGCGGCGCGTGCTCGGTGCGCGTGGACGGAGCCGTCGTGCGCGGCTGCCTCATGCTCGCCGTACAGTGTGACGGCAGTCGCGTCGAGACCATCGAGGGGGTGGCGGCCTCCGGCGAGGCGCGTGACCTGCAGCAGGCCTTCGCGATCGAGAACGCGCTCCAGTGCGGTTTCTGTACGCCCGGCATGCTGCTCACCGCGCAGGATCTCCTCACGCGGAGGCCAGATCCCTCCCCGGAGGAGATCCGGGAGGCGCTGTCTGGCAACTACTGCCGATGCACCGGCTATCACGCCATCGTAGCCGCCGTGCGACGGACGGCGAAGGCGCGAGCCCGCGCGTGAGCCGCATCGAGGCGGGCCGGAGTTATATCGGCGAGAGCGTGGTGCGTCCGCAGACGGCTCGCCTCCTCGCGGGCCGCGGCGTCTTCACCGACGACGTCATCCTGCCGCGCCTCCTCCACGTCGCCTTCCTGCGGAGTCCCCACGCGCACGCGCGCATCGTGGCCATCGACACTGCCGAGGCGACGGCGCTGCCCGGGGTGGCCGCAGTGGTCACTGGCGAGGCCATGGTCTCCGTGTGCTCGGGCTGGGTTGGCACCCTCGCGCACTTCCAGGGCATGAAGTCGGCGATGCAGCGCCCGCTCGCCGTGGGCAAGGCGTCCTGGCAGGGCGAGCCGGTGGCCGCGGTGGTGGCGGAGAGCCGCGCAATCGCCGAGGACGGCGTCGCGCGCGTGCGGGTGACCTGGGACGTGTTGTCCGCCGTGACCGATCCGACGACGGCGCTCGATCCCACCACCTCCGTCATCCATCCCGAGCTGGGCGACAACCTCGCCTTCGAGCTCTCGCTCACTTCCGGCGATCCGGAGGCGGCCTTCCGCCAGGCGGACGTCGTGCTGAGCGAGACCTTCACCATGGGCCGGCATACCGGGGTGCCCCTCGAGGCCCGCGCCATCCTCGCCGACTTCGATCCTGTCGAGCGGCGGCTCACCGTCTACCACTCCTTCCAGGCGCCCAACATGATGCAGGACATCCTGGCGCGGCACCTCGGGCTGCCCGAGCAGGACGTGCGGGTCATCTGCCGCGATGTCGGCGGGAGCTTCGGCATCAAGGTCCACATCTACCCCGACGAGATGGCGACCTGCGCGCTGAGCGTCATGCTCGG
>DATGCY010000676.1:0-2621 GCA_035311385.1 Candidatus Methylomirabilota bacterium | reverse complement strand
TCGTGATGGAGCGCACCATGGATCTCGTCGCGAACCGCCTCGGGCTCGACCCCGTGGAGGTGAGGCGCCGGAACCTGATTCCGTGCGATGCGTACCCGTTCACCTCGGCGTCGGGCTTCGTCTACGACAGCGGCGACTATCTGCAGGCGCTCGCCCTGACGGTGAAGCTGGCGGGCTACGAGGGACTCGTCCGCGAGCGAGAGGACGGACGGAAGCGAGGGCGTTTGCTGGGCGTCGGCATCTCCTGCTACACGGAATACACGGGCATGGGTGCCTCGACGTACCGGCAGCGCGGCATGGTGGAGGTGCCGGGGCACGAGGCGGCGCGCGTCTCGCTCGAATCCGACGGCAGGATTCGCTGCCGCCTCTCGTTCTCGTCCCAGGGCCAGGGACACACGACGACGGCGGCCCAGATCGTGGCGGAGCGCCTGGGCATCCCGCTCGAGGACGTGATCGTGTCGCAGCCGGATACGGATGCGGCGCCCGAGGGCAGCGGCACCTTTGCGAGCCGCGGCGGCGTGGGACAGGCCGGCGCCGCCGGGCCAGCCGCGGTCACCCTCAGGGGGCGGATTCTCGAAGTGGCCGGTAGGCTCCTCGAGGCGAGTCCCGACGACCTCGTGCTCGAGCGCGGGCGCGCGTCGGTGCGGGGCATGCCTGATCGAGGCGCCACGCTGGCGGAGATAGCGCGAGGGGCCGGAGCGGTGAGCCTCGATGTGACGCACGGCTTCGATCCGCCCGGCCCCACGTTCTCGGGCGCGGTGCACATCGCGTCGGTGGAGGTGGATGCGGAGACGGGCCGCGTGTCGGTGCGAAGCTACACGGTGGTGGAAGACTGCGGCCCCGTCATCAATCCGATGATCGTCGAGGGGCAGGTCCACGGCGCCGTGGCCCAGGGCATCAGCGAGGCCCTCGGCGAGCGGCTCGTGTACGACGACTCGGGCCAGCTTCTGACGGGCAGCTTCATGGACTATGCGCTGCCTACGGCGGGCGATCTGCCGTCGTTCACCCTGGGCCACCTCGAAACGCCGTCGCCGCTCACCCCCGGCGGCCACAAAGGCATGGGCGAGGGCGGCACCATCGGCGCTCCCGCCGCCGTTGCCAACGCCGTGGCCGACGCCGTGAAGCCGCTCGGCGTTCAGATCACCGCGCTGCCCATCCTGCCGGAGACGTTGGTCAGGCGGAGGCCACGGCCGTGAGCGCCGCGACGCGACGGTCGGCGGAGTGGTTCACGCGCTTCTTCGACGCTGACTATGCCGCCGAGCTGAGCGAGCAGAAGCCTCCCAGGCAGACCCGGCGCGAGGTGGATTTTCTGCTTCGGAGCCTCCGTCTGCCGCGGGGTGCGCGGATCCTCGACGTGGCGTGTGGCTATGGACGCCACGCCGCCGAGCTCAGCCGGCGCGGGTTCCATGTGGTCGGCCTGGATCTCTCTCGCCCGATGCTCGACGAGGCACGGCGTCGTTTCCGCGAGGGACCTCGGCTGCGGTTCGTGCGCGGCGACATGCGGCGACTCGGCTACGCAGCGGGGTTCGATGCCGTGATCTGCTTTTTCACCAGCTTCGGGTACTTCGCGCCCGGCCAGAATGAGACGGTCCTGCGTCGCATGGCGCGAGCGCTCCGACCCGGGGGGCGCCTCCTCGTCGACCATCGCAATCCTGCGTACGACGCCGCGCTGCCCCGGCGGCACTGGTATCGAGCCGGGCGGCAGCGGTTCATCCTGGAGGACCGTCACTTCGATCCCCGGAGCAAGGTGACCGACTGCACGCAGCTCGTGATCACCGCCGGTGGTGACGGGGCGGTGCAGCGGCGGTTTCGCGTTCAGGAGTTCTCGCTGGCCGAGTGGCGACGGATGCTCGGGCAAGCCGGTCTCCGGCTGATCCGCGCGTACGCGGGCTACGATGGCCGAGCCTATCGCCCCGCCTCGAGCGAACGCCTCATCGCCGTGGCCGAGAAGGCCGCGTCCGGACCCCGGATGGATGAGCGCATGGGGAACGGGCGCGGAAGGCCGCGCTCGTGAGCCCGAGCCCCGGATTCCCGCGGGCGGTCGCCGCCGACGCCGTCCTCGACCACATCCGACCCGGCACAGACCTCATCGTCCAGTCGGACAACGGAGAGCCGGTGACCGTGCTCGATGCCATCGAGGCGGCGGCCGGACAGCTCGAGCGCGTGACCGTGCACCAGGCGCTGGCCGTGCACGACCGGCGCTATCACGCGGGTGTCTTCGGCGACCGGCTTCGCCACGTGTCGTACTTCCTCACCGCGAAGCTTCGCGAGCATTTCGAGCGCGGCACCGTCGACCTGATGCCGAACGATCTGAGCCGCATGCCCGGCATCCTGCGCGAGCGGACGCGAGACCCGCTTCTCCTCGTGTCGGTGTCGCCGCCCGACCGCCATGGCTACGTCTCCCTCGGCACTAGCGCCGTCTACGCCGCCGCCTTGCTGGGCGAGGCGCGCGTCTTCGCCGAGGTCAACCGGCGCATGCCGCGCACCACGGGGCGCAATCAGATCCACCTGAGCCAGGTCGTTGGCTGGACCGAAGCAGACTATCCACTCTGGTCGCCCCCGCCCATCCCCATCACGGACACCGAC
The DNA here is from genome assembly GCA_035311385.1 of Candidatus Methylomirabilota bacterium. Taxonomy (GTDB): domain Bacteria; phylum Methylomirabilota; class Methylomirabilia; order Rokubacteriales; family CSP1-6; genus AR37. The sequence goes on along the minus strand of DATGCY010000676.1, from coordinate 35 downwards.
CGAGCCATCGCGGGCTTCGTGGCCGAGCGCATTCC
>DATGCY010000675.1:0-3599 GCA_035311385.1 Candidatus Methylomirabilota bacterium | reverse complement strand
CCGCGCGGCACGGTCACGCGCACCTCATGCATGGACCGGCCCGCCTCGCCTGATCGATCGGGAAGAAGCGTGCATCAGCGACCCTCGAGCGAAAAGAGAGCAAGCGCTGTGCCCGGCTCGGCGAATCATTGGCACATGCTTTGCTCGCCTCAGCCGGGCACCTGGTCTCAACGTTTACATCACACAGGAGGCTTCTGGCATGAGGAAGAGCTCACCGCGGAAAACCAACAAGCGCAGCATTGGGCAGGGTCCCGATCGCCAGCCCACGAACGGCCGTCAGGGCGGAATACGGGCCAGCGGACGTCAGAGCGGCAGCCGACAGGACGGCGAGAAGAAGTAGCTGCGCAGAGGGGTGTGAGGGCCTGAAGCCACCTTGGCCCTCACACCCCTCCGGCACCGGGGTCACGAAGCAGAGAATTGACCTGATTCGGGTGCACGGGCTTCACCACGTGGTGATTGAAGCCCGCCTGGCGCGCCTGGGCCTGATCAGCGGGCAGGCCGTAACCAGTGACGGCGATGAGCTGGACGCGCCTGCCGTTCGGTGCGGCGCGGATGCGCCGGGCAACCTCGTAGCCATCGAAGCCGGGGAGTCCCACGTCCACGAAGGCCGCATCGGGTTGAACCCTGAGCACGAGCTCGACGCCGGAGGGACCGTCGCCGGCTTCGTGCACCTCGTGCCCGTACATCTCGAAGAGCACACGCAGGGTCTCCCGCGAGTCGACATTGTCCTCGATGATGGCCACACGGCGCGCCGGAACGGCGGCGCTGGGGGCCGGTGCCGAAGCGGGCAGGGGCATGGAGAGCGCCGGCAAGGTCAGGGTGAAGACGCTGCCCATCCCCGGACCTGCGCTCACGGCCTCAATGGTGCCGCCATGGAGCTCGGCCAGGCGCTTGACCAGGGTGAGGCCGATGCCGAGGCCGCCGTGGGACCGATCCGCGCCGCGCTCGCCCTGCACGAAGAGATCGAAGATGCGCGGGAGCAGGTCGGGGTGGATGCCGGCACCGCTGTCCTCCACGCGCAGGACGGCCCGTTCCCCTTGCTGGGAGGCGTCGATGCTGATGGCTCCGCCCGGCGGCGTGTAGCGCAGCGCGTTCTCCAGGAGGTTCAGGGCTACCTGCTCGATGCGTGTCACGTCCCCGTCGACCCACACCGACTCGCCGTTGAGCCGGATGGTGTGGTCGTGCGTCTTGCCCGCTGCGCTCAGGGTGTGAAGCGAGCGCTCCACGGCCTGGAAGAGATCGAGCGGGCCGCGGTTGAGCCGGATCTTTCCCGTCATGACCCGCCCCACGTCGAGGAGGTCGTCGATGAGGCCGCTCAGGTGCTGGACCTGCCGGCTGATGATCTCCCGTGCCTGCGTGGCCGAGGGCCCGCGCACATCGTCCACGCGATCGAGGATGTGGACGGCGTTGCTGATGGCTCCGAGCGGGTTACGCAGCTCATGACCGAGCATGGCGAGGAACTCGTCCTTGAGTCGGTTGGCCGTCTCCGCTTCGGCTTGGGCTGCCTGGGCCTGGGCGTAGAGGGTGGCGTTCTCGATGGCGCTGGCCGCCCGGTGCGCGACGGTCTCCGCGAGGGCGAGATCGGGGGGCCCGTAGCGCCGGGCGGACTCGGTCACGGCGAAGCTGATGGCGCCGAGGACGCGCTGGTGGGCGACCAGGGGCACAATGATCCAGGAGCGAAGGCCTAGCCGTCGCAGCATGGCAAGCTGTTCGGCGTTGGTGGCCGCCTCCGCGAGCTCCGAGAGCCCAGCGTCGGCGATGAGCACCGACTGGCGCGTGCGCACCACCGCGGGGACACCGCTCGGAGCCTCGGGATTGTAGCCCCACCGCTCCCGCAGCTCCCGCACCAGCGGCTCCTTGACGGGATCCACGTGGGCATGCGCCACCCGACGAATGGAGCCGTCCGGCTGGAGGAGGTCCACAGCGCAGAGGTCGGCGAGGAGCGGCACGGCCATCCGGGTGACCCGAAGCAGGGTGGCGTCGAGATCGATGGAGGCACCGAGGGCGACGCTGACCTCGGCGAGGAAGCGCGCGCTCCGCTCGGAGGTCTCCGCGATCCGCCGTGCGGCCTCCGCCTCGGGGATGAGGGCGAGCCGTTCCTCGTCGACGCGCTTCCGCTCGGCCACGAGGGCGGCGAAGGCCAGAGCGAGAACGGCGCTCAGCCCTACGAACGCCTGGAGGAGGAGCAGCGACTCGTTGGGATCTGGCCGGGAGAAGGGACCCTGGCCGTGAAGCCCTCCCCAGATGCCCATACCGGCGAGGATGAAGGACGCGGTGGCCGTCTCGCGCTGACCGAAGCGGAAGGCCGCCCATACCAGCGGGGGCACCGCGAGGAAGTCTATCGGGTAGGTGGGGTTGGCCTTGGGCAGGACCGCCCCGAACACGAGCTGTCCGGCGATGAGCACAGCGAGAACCAGCAGGCCGGCTTCGAAGAGCCTGGAAGGGTTCCAGCGCCTGGGCTGCTTCTTCTCCGCCCAGAGGATCAGGACGGGCGCGATGATGACCACACCCACCGCGTCGCCCAGCCACCAGGTGAGCCAGATCGCGCCGGCCTTGGCCCAGGGAGCGAAGCCGGCGAGGACGAGCGTGCCTACCCCGATGGTGGCGCTCACCAGAGTGCTCACGAGGGCGGCGAGCACGAAAAAGGTGATCACGTCCTGCGCCCGCGCAAACGCGCGGCGCCCCGAAGCGAAGCGCGTCACGAGATACGTCCCCAGCACGGCTTCCAGGGTGTTGCCTACGGCGATCCCCAGCGATGTCGAGACCGACCCCGCAGTGGTCACGTTGGCGAGGAACGCCCCCACGAAGATCGCCGGCCACATCCGGGTACCGCGAATGAGGAGGGCGGCGAGTGCGATGCCAGCGGCCGGCCAGACGGGAGTCGCGCTCGCATGAACGAAGGCCAGGCGGAGGCCGAGCTTGGCCGCCAGGAGGTAGATGGCGCCGATCAGGACGAGGGCGACTACATCCGCGCGGCGCAGAGCCAGCACGATCCGCCCCAGCGGCGGCTCGTTCACCACCACGGCACCGCTAGGGCCGCCGCCCCCGGCATCGCTCATGGGATGGGATTGGGCTCCCGAGGCCGGATAGTCGGCATGGTCGCCAGTCTATCCGGATGAGCAGGCCTGACCAAGTGCGCGTCGTGTCCCGAGCGCTGAGCTCCGAGGCTGCCGCTGTGCAGCTCGGCGAGCCGCTTGACCGGAGTGGCCCGCTCCGTGTCGATCGCCGTCCGGACAGAAATTGCGCGGGCAATCCTCGAGACACCGATGATGGTGCACGCGGCGCTCTTGGCCGGAGAGACGCTGAGCGAGATGGTGATCAGCGTGCTGTCCTTCCGCTCTCGCATGGTTCGAAGCGATCGAGCCTGGCCTGCGCCTCCCCGCGCCTTCTCGCGCGCGGAGGACTAGCGAAGAAGCGGAGAGGCGATGGGCCGCATGGCCGACCGCGAATTATAGGGGTACTGCCGCGCGGATCGTCAAGCGTTCGGATCGTACCCGGTAAGTTTGACCGGTCGCCGGCCCCCTCTTCGCCTGCCTCGTGGCACAACGTTTGCGTTGTCATGAAGGCAAGTGCAGTGAAGAGGTTTTGAGGTGAAGGAG
>DATGCY010000674.1:0-12766 GCA_035311385.1 Candidatus Methylomirabilota bacterium | reverse complement strand
GATGGGAATAGCCGAGTTCTTGAGGGTGTGCTTGCCGATCACGATCCACTCCGCGAGGCCCTTGGCCCGCGCGGTCAGGACGAACTCCTCGTTGAGCGTGTCGAGCACGGAGGAGCGGGTGAGGCGCGCGATGCGCGCGGCGTAGAACGAGGCCAGGACCACGCAGGGCATGACGAAGTTGGCGGGGCCGCCCATGCCGCCCGTGGGCAGCCAGTGTAGACGCACGGAGAAGAAGTAGATCAGCATGAGTCCCAGCCAGAACCCCGGAATGGCCTGGCCGAGCACGGCCGCTCCCATGCCGAGATAGTCGAGGAGCGTGCCCCTCCGGGTGGCGGAAAGCACGCCGATGGGAATCGCCACGAGGAAGGTGAGGAGGAGGGCGGTCGCCCCCAGCTCGAGGGTGGCGGGGAGGCGCTCGAGCACGAGGCGGAGGGCGTCGCGTCGGTAGCGGAGCGACTCGCCGAAGTCTCCGCGGGCGGCGTTGGCGACGAAACGCGAGTATTGCACGGCGAGGGGATCGTTGAAACCGAGACGCTGCCGCGTCTCGTTGATGTCCTTGGCCTGGATGTCCATGGGCAAGAACAGGAGCACGGGATCCCCGGACAAGCGTACGAGGAAGAACACCACGGTGAGGGAGAGGAACACCACGAGGGCCGTCTGGCCCAGGCGAGAGAGGAGGTAGCCGCGCATCGCGACGAGTGTACCCGAAGAGCTGCGGGGTCACCGTCACCGTCGCGCGTGACACATGACCACCGGCGGCGGTCGCGTCGCCGCCCGCGGGTCCCCTAGGATTCTCTACGGGCGGAATTCCTGGTCGAGGATCTCCGTGATGAAGCGGTCGAGGGAAACGGGATAGAAGCGCACGTTGGGCGCGAGGATGAGGCCGGTGTTGATGACCTCGCGCTGGGCCAGCTCGTCGAGGGCGCGCTCGATCTGCGCCTGGGGATTGCGGTCGGAGCGCTGGATGTTGAGGTCCTCGCTCTCCAGCTGCACCTGGTGGCGAGAGGAGTACATGAATGAGAACACGCGGGCCACCAGCGTCTCGTCCATCATCTCGTGCTCCTTGAAGAGCTCGCCGTACGTCTGACCGGCGCGCCCGGGGGCGAGAACGAGACGTGGGGAGACCTTGATCTTGCCGCGGATCTCCACGGAGCGGTGCGGTTGCTCCTCCTGCGGGCCGACCAGGATGTAGGGGAGCACGTGATAGCCCGAGATGATCCCGCCGATAGGCTTGCGCAGGATCTCCGTGGTCTCGAAGAGGTGCTTGAGGAACTCGGGGTCGTGGCGCTCGCCGAACATGGAACTAGCCCTTGTACACCGAGACTTCCATGCAGTCGAAGCCGAAGTCGTACTCGCGGCTCGTGTAACGGCCGTTGTCGCGCACGTGGTCGAGATAGGGCTTGACGTCGCGGCGGTAGATGCCGGTGTTGTCGGCGATGATCAGAGCGCCCTTGACCAGCCGCCGCTCCACCGCCTTGAGGTAGTCGAGGTAGTCCTCCTTCTGGGCGTCGAGGAGCATGAAGTCCACCGGCCCGCGCATGAAGGGCAGCACGCGGAGCGCGTCGCCCACCACCACCTTGACCCGGTCCTTGAGCCCTGCATTGTTGGCATTCGACTGGCAGAACTTGGCCAGGTACGGGTTGTTCTCGACGCAGGTGAGCTTGCCCCCGCGCGGCATGCCGCTCGCAATGAGGATGGCCGAGTAGCCCACGAGCGAGCCCACCTCGATGCCGCGAGTAGGCCCGTGCCGGGTGAGGAGGCGTCTGATGACGCGCCCCTTCTCGCGGCCGATGACGGGAATGTGCCACTCCGTTACCGCGCGGTCCATGAGCCGCAGCATCTTCTCCGCGCGCTTGGTCATCACGGACGCTGCCTCTCACCCTGCCCTCGCCCCCGGTGGGGGAGAGGGTTCGGCGCTGCTCCCTCTCCCCTTTGGGGAGAGGGCCGGGGTGAGGGGCTATCGGCGCTCATCGGGCGGCGGCCACCCGCGCCTGCACGACGTCGGGCAAGGGATAGCGCCGGTCCCACTTGCCTGCCTTGACGATCTGACCGGGCAGCGCGCGTCCCACGATCTCTTCCACGCGCTTCGACACGGAGATGAGCGCGTCCAGGTCGATCCCCGTCTCCACTTCCATGGACCACAGGCAGTGCACGAGATCTTCCGTGCACACGTTGCCGGAGGCGCCGGGGGCGAAGGGACAGCCCCCGAGCCCGCCGATGGAGGCGTCGAAGTTGCTCACGCCCATTTCCATGGCGGCGAGGATGTTCGGGATGGCCATGGCGCGCGTGTCGTGGGTGTGGAGCGTCCACTCGACGCCGGCGAAGCGCGGTAGCAGATGCTCGAGGGCGCGCGTCACCTGCGCCGGGTTGGCCATGCCTGTGGTGTCGGCGAGGCCGATGCCCTTGGCGCCCAGATCCACCAGCCGCCCCACCACGGACTCGAGCTGACCCAGGGGCACCTCGCCCTCGAAGGGACAGCCGAAGGAGCAGGAGATGCCCGCATAGACGGGCTTGCCGGCACGATGGGCCACTTCCGCGGTGGCCTTGAGCTTGGCGATGGACTCGGCGACGGACATGTTCACATTGGCGAGGTTGTGGCTTTCGCTCGCCGACACCACGGTATGGATGTCGTCGACGCCCGCGTCCACCGCGCGGACGGCGCCCTTGTCGTTGGGCACGAGGGCGGAGTAGCGCGTGCCCGGACGTCGCGTGATGCCCGCCATCACCGCTTCCGCGTCCTTGAGCTGGGGCACCGCCTTGGGCGAGACGAACGAGGTCACCTCGATGCGCGGCATGCCGGTGGCGGAGAGCCGGTTCACCACCTCGATCTTCTGCTCGGTGGGGATGAAGTCCGGCTCGATCTGAAACCCGTCCCGCGTGCCCACCTCGCACACCGTCACGCGCTGGGGAAGCTTCATGGCATTCTCCTCAAGACCTGAAGGTGAAGGTGCTTCCCACCGAGCTTACCACCAGCTCTTTTGGGAGATGCACACCCATCTGGATGAGCGCCTCCAAGCCGGTGCAGTGCTGAGGAATCAGGTAGTCGACTCCGAAGGACCGGAAGGCGTCCACCACGTGGGTGATGCGCTCGCCGGCCAGCCCGGAGAGGTGGAAGCCGCCGATCACCGCGTGGATCTTGGGCACCCCCGAGGCTTTCACGGCGTGGCGGCAGATGCCGACGATACCGCGGTGCGAGCACGAGGTCACGATGACCAGCCCGCGGTGGCGGACGTTGGCGATAAGGGTCTGCTCGCCGATGAAGGTGTCCGGCACGATCTGGCCGTCGCGCTCGACCTTGAGGGAGGGCGGGATGACCTCGAAAGGCTCCGTCTCGTGCATCTCCCCGCTCAGCAGCACGCCCTCGGGCAGGACGGTGGGGTTCTCGACCACGCGGACTTCGAGGTCGTAGCGCTCGAGCTCGTCGCGGTCGAGACGGCCGATGTACACGCGGGCGTTGTGACGCTCGTGGTAGCGGGGCAGGAAATGATCGCGCCCGCCGTAGAACGTCACTGCCTTCTTCATGCGCCGGCGGTAGGTCTTGAGGAAGCCACCGAGCCCACCATAATGATCCATGTGGCCGTGCGACAGGGCGACGGCGTCCACCTGTCCTGCCTCGAGCCCGAGCTCGAGGAAGTTGTGGAGGTAGCTCTCCCCCGTGAGGCCGAAGTCGAAGGCGATGCGTCGTGTCTCGCCGCTCCGCTCCACCTCGACCCAGTGGCCGAGGCCGTGCTCCGCCTTGAGGGTGGGCATGCGGCGCGCCTGAGCATGCGTGAAGCGCGTGGCGACCTTCTCGTCGGCGCGCAGGCTATCGATGAAGTTGTCCACCACGGTGGTGACGGACAGCCGCTCGACCTCGGGCAGGCTCACGTGACCCTGCCGGCACTGCCTGACTGGAGACTAGAGCGATGGGCCGTTATCATCGCTCTAATAAGAGCGCGGCATGCCGAGGACATGCTCGCCCACATATGCCATCACGAGGTTGTTGTTGATGGGGGCGGCGCGGTAGAGGCGCGACTCGCGGAACTTCCGCTCGATGTCGTACTCCTCGGCGAAGCCGTAACCGCCGTGGCAGTCGATGCAGGCATTGCCGGCCTCGATGGCCGCTTCGGAGGCGAGGTACTTGGCCATATTCGCCTCCGGCCCGCACGGGAGCCCCGCGTCGAAGAGCTTGGCCGCCTTGGTGCGCATGAGATCGGCGGCCTCCACGGCCATGTGCGCCTTGGCGATGGGGAATTGCACGCCCTGGTTCGATCCGATGGGCTTGCCGAAGATCACCCGCTGCTGCGAGTAGGCCACCGCCTTCTCGATGAACCACCGCGCGTCGCCCAGAGAATCGGAGGCGACCAGGATGCGCTCGGCGTTCATGCCGTCGAGGATGTAGGAGAAGCCGTTGCCTTCTCGGCCGATGAGGCTGCCCGCCGGGATCTCCATGTTGTCGAAGAACAGCGCGTTGGTCGAGTGGTTCATCATCATGCGAAGCGGACGCACCTCGAGCCCCTTGCCCTTGAGGGGTCGGATGTCGATCAGGAAGACGCTGAGGCCGTCCGTCTTCTTCGTGAGCTGATCCACCGGCGTAGTCCGGGCGAGGAGGAGCATCAGGTCCGACTGGAGCACGCGAGAGATGAACATTTTCTGCCCGTTGACCACGTACTTGTCGCCCTGGCGGACGGCGGTGGTCTGGAGCTTGGTCGTGTCGGAGCCGGCGTTGGGCTCGGTGACGCCGAAGGCCTGGAGCCTCAGGTCGCCCGTGGCGATTTTGGGCAGGTACATCTTCTTCTGCTCCTCCGAGCCGTGACGCAGCACGGTGCCCATGATGTACATCTGCGCGTGGCAGGCGCCCGCGTTGCCCCCCGAGCGGTTGATCTCCTCCAGGATGAGGGCGCCTTCCATGATGCCGAGCCCCGCTCCGCCGTACTCCTGGGGGATGAGCACGGCGAGGTAGCCCGCCTTGGTCAAGTCGTTGACGAGAGCCTCCGGATACTCGCGCTTGACGTCCAGCTCCTGCCAGTAGGCGGGCGAGTACTGCTTGCAGAGATCGTAGACGGCGGCCTTGAGGGCCTTCTGATCGTCGGTCAGCGCGAAGCTCATGTCGTGCATGGCTCTACTTCCCCTTGAAGTTTGGCTTCCGTTTTTCGTTGAAGGCACGGACACCTTCGAGTCGGTCCTCGGTGGTCACGGTGACGTTGTAGGCCTCGATGGCCAGCGCCATGCCCGTCTCCAGATCGGTCTCGCCGCCCCAGCTGATGGCCTTCTTGGCCTGGCGTACGGCGACGGGTCCGTTGGCGGCGATGGTGGCGGCAATCTCGAGAGCCTTGGCGCGGGCCTGGCCCGCCGGGACGAGATGATTCACGAGGCCAAGCGCCTTCGCCTCCGCGGCGGCGACGCGCCGGCCCGTGAAGATCATCTCCTTGGCGAGCGGCGCACCGATGATGCGCGGCAGGAGCTGCGTGCCCCCAATGCCGGGGAAGATGCCGAGCGTCACCTCGGGCACGGCAAAGATCGCAGTCTCCGAGGCCACGATGAAGTCGGAGAGCACGGCGAGCTCGCAGCCCCCGCCCATGGCAAAGCCCTCCACGGCGGCGATGACGGGCACCGGGCAGCGCACGAGGCGCGCGGCGGCTGCTTCGAAAATCACGTGCTGGGCGCGCCAGGCTTCGTCGGTCATGCCCTGGCGCTCCTTGAGGTCACCCCCGACGCAGAAGGCCTTGGACCCCGAGCCGGTGAGCACGACCACGCGCGCCGCCTTGTCCCACTGGATTGCGTCGAGGCAGCGCAGGAGATCTTCGCCCATGGCCGTGTTCATGGCGTTGAGCGCTTCGGGGCGATTGAGCTCCAGGGTGACCACGTGACCCTCCGGTCCCGCGATGAGGTTGAGCGTCTTATAGCTGGATGACATGGCGGGAGGCGAGCGCCTGGATGGCGGCCTCGTCGTAGCCGAGCTCGGCGAGCACCTCGGCGCTGTGCTCGCCGAGCAGGGGCGGCACCCGCGCCACCGAAGGCCGCTCGCCGTCCCAGCGAATGGGCAGGCCCACCGCGCGGTAGTCGGGCAGTCGCGGATGCTTGGTGGGCACGAGCATGCCGCTCGCCACCGTCTGCGGCTCGGCGGCGACCTTGTCGAGGGTGAGGATGGGCGCGCACGGCACGCCCGCGCGCTGCAGGCGCTCGAGCACCTCCGTGCTCGCGAAGCCGCGGGTGACGGCGGAGAGCGCGTCGAAGACGTCGGCGCGGTGGGCGACCCGCGATGGATTGTCCCTGAAGCGCGGATCACGCGGCATGCCCGGCACCTCGAAGGCCTCGCAGGTCTTGACGAAGAGCGCGTCGGACCCCGCGGCGATCATTACCCAGGCATCGCGGGTGGGGAAGGCCTCGTAGGGACAGATCATGGCGGTGCCCGAGCCCTGGGGCAGGGGGACCTCGCCCGCGCCCAAGAACTGGTTCATCTGAAGCACGCCCCACGCGAGCGCCGTCTCGTAGAGGGCGGTGGTCACGTTGGCGCCGCGCCCCGTGCGATCGCGCTCGCGCAGCGCCCCCAGAATGGCGATGGCCGCCCACATGCACGTGCCCATGTCCACGATAGACACCGGCACGCGGGCCGGCGGCTGGCCGGGATGGCCGTTGATGGACATGATGCCGCCGAGGGCCTGCATCAGCGGATCGTAGCCGGGACGGTCGGCGAGCGGCCCCTCTGTCCCGAAGGCGGTGATGGAGCAGTAGACGAGGCGCGGGTTGATGGCGCGCGCATGTTCCCAGCCGAGGCCCAGCTCCTCGATGACCCCCGCGCGCAGCGATTGCACGAGGACGTCGGCCCGCCCGATGAGCCGCTCGACCACCGTGCGGCCGTCCGCACGCTTCATGTCGACGGCGAGGCTCCGCTTGTTGCGGTTCACGCCCATGAAGGTTGCGCTCTCCTCGCCCCAGTACGGGGGCGCCCAGGCGCGCGCGTCGTCGCCGCGTCCGGGACGCTCCACCTTGACCACCTCCGCCCCGAGGTCTCCCAGGATCTGCGTGCAGGTGGGGCCGGCGACGTTCTGGGTCAGGTCGGCCACGAGGATTCCGGCGAGAGGCGAATTCATGGAAGCCCGATTATAGCCTCACGGTGGTCGCCATCGACGATGGCGTAAACGGCCGTCCCCCTGCCCCGACCAGCGGGTAAGGGGATTCGGGTACAGCCCTCCGGCTCGGCTGCGAGTGAGTCGCGCGCTCGCGGCCGGGCCTTTTTGGGCCATGCGCGTGATTTGGCGTGCTAGGCTCCACGAAGAATGTCCTTCCTGATTTTCATCGTGTCCCTCGCCGCGCTGCTGGTCGCCCTGAAGGCCCTCCGCGATGGTCGGCCGCTTCCCGGTCAGCCCACGCCCGCCGAGCGCATCCAGTCCCTCGAGGACCGCATCCGTGATCTGCTCTATCGAGTGTGGACGCTCGAGCAGGCGGCGCGCGGCGCTCCCGCCGCTCCGCCTCCCGAGCCCATGTCATCGCCCGAGCCGATGCCGGCTCCCGAGCCCGCGCCGCCCTTCATCGAACCGGCGCCGGTCGCCGCGCCCGTTTGGGTGCCCGTCGAGCCCGTGGCCCACGACACGATGGCGCCGCCTGTGTCGCCACCGATCGCCCCCGAGCCTACCCCCGTCGCGACGCCCGCCTCCGCGTCCACGCCAAATCTTGAGCAGCGCATCGGCGCGCGCTGGACGACGTGGGTGGGAGTGGTCGCCATTCTCTTCGCCGCGGCCTTCGCGGTGAAACTCTCCATCGAGAACGATCTGATTGGGCCGCGCACGCGGCTCGGCCTCGGTCTGCTCGTCGGCCTCGTCCTGCTGGGAGCAGGGTTGATCCTGGAGCGCCGCCGCGACGTGCCGCATCTCTCGGAAGCGCTGGCTGGCCTGGGGCTCGGGCTCTGTTATCTCTCCCTCTACGCGGGCTACGCCTCGTACGATCTGCTCCGGGTCGGCACGGTCTTCGCGCTCATGTTCATCGTCACCGTGCTCGGCAGCGGGGTGGCGGTGGCGACCGAGCGTCAGGCGACGGCGGTGCTCGCGCTCCTGGGGGGACTGCTCACTCCGGTGCTCCTCGCCAGTACCGAGCCCAACGAGCGCGGCCTTCTCGGCTATCTCGTGATCCTCGACGTCCTCATCTTCGCCATCGCGCACTTTCGCACCTGGCGCGGACTCAACCGTCTCGCGTGGGCGGGCACCGTCATGCTCCTGGCGCCGGTGCTCACGCGTCAGCCCGAGGCGGACTATCCCGTGGCCCGCCTCGTGCTGCTCTCGCTGCTCTTCCTGCTTTTCCTCCTCACGCCGCTGGCGCGCGAATGGGGCCAAGGCGAGCGGAGCCGCGAGGTCGATCTCCTCATCGTGGTGGGCTCCGCGGCCGGGTATTTCTGGGCGGTATACATCACGCTCGATGCCTGGCGCCCGAACCTCGAGGCGCCCGCGGCCATGGCCCTGGCCATCCTCTACGCGGTGCTGGCTGGCGCCTACCGGCGGCGCGTACCCGATGACGACGCCACGGTGGGCGTGCTCATGGGGCTCGCCTGCGTGTTCCTCACCCTCGCCGTACCGTTGGCTCTCAAGGGACCGTGGATCACCCTGGCCTGGGCCGTCGAGGGCGCAGTACTCATCGCAGTGGCCCCGCACTTGGCCACGCCGGTCGCGGCGTGGGGCGGCACCGCCGCGCTCGTGCTCGCGGCCCTGCGCGTGGTGGCCGGCGACAAGTGGGGCTCGGCGGCCTGGACGCCTGTATGGAACGCGACGTATTTCGTGCATCTGCTGACCGTGGCCGACATCGCGCTGGCCGGTCAGCTCGCTCTGCGGCTGAGACCACAGCAGCTCCTGAGCGCGAGCCGCGAGGGGCTCCGGAGCGCGCTTTGGATCCTCGCCTCGTTCACCCTGTCCGTGCTCCTCTGGCGCGAGCCTTCAGGGCTGTGGCCCGCGGGGCTGTTGATCATCCAGCTCCTGCTCCTGGGTTTCTTCTCCCGCGTGGCCGCCTCTCCCGCCTTCGTGGTCGCCGTACCGCTGGCTGGGCTCACCGTGCTCGGGCGCACGCTCGTGGCGGACGACAGCATGGCGCGCACGGCCGCCGACGTGCTCGGCAACGCCTATCTGGTCATGCGGATGCTGGCGTGCGTGGCGCTTGCCATCGCGGGGAACTGTCTCACCGGCTCGACGGGATCCTCCCTGGCGCGGCCGGTGGGACGCGCGCTCTCCGGCACCAGCGGCGCCGTCCTCCTTTTCGTGCTGAGCCAGGCGTGGACGCGCTATCAGAACGTGTCGCTGCGCGAGGCGCGCGGCACCGGCCGGTCGGGGCTGGCCGCGGAGATCCGCTGGAAGACGCAGGTGGGGCTGTCCGTGCTGTGGACGATCTACGCGGCGCTGACGCTGGCCTGGGGCTTCGTGCGCCGCTCCACGGCCTTGCGCTACGCGGCGCTGGGGCTCTTCGGCTTCGTGATCCTGAAGGTCTTCGTGGTCGACCTGGCCTCGGTGAAGACCGTCTACCGCATGCTGTCCTTCCTCATCCTGGGCGTAGTGCTGCTCTTGGTCGGCCTGCTCTACCAGAAGGTGAGCCGCCGCGCCCGCGCGCCGGAGAGCCTGGGCAGCCCGACCTAACGCGTCGTCAGCTCTTGCGGCCGACGAGGTACGTGACGCCCTCGGGCCCATACTGCTCGCTGTGCTCGCAGCCCGCGGCCATCTCGAAGATCTCTCCGGTCCGGAAGGTCCGCGAGCGCCCCTCGGAGGTGAGGGTGATGTCTCCGGCGAGGATGAGGGCGCGCACGGAGAAGTCGTGGGTGTGGGGCTTCGTGGCCACCTGGCTGCGGACCGTCTTGGTCTCGATGTTCTTGTAGCCGTCGCGCTGCAGACCCGTCTCGAACTCCGTCGCGTTCATGCGCTCTCCTCCCCTCGAGTTCACCACCAGGCGATGCGATGGCGACGATGCTCTCCTACTTTCATGGACGTGGCAAGCCCCGGTCGCTGACCAGACGCCGTCGCAGGTAGTCCGCGACCTCCAGCGTGCCCTCCACGCCCTGCGGGATGACCTTGGTCAGGGAAACGAAGGCGTGGATCTGCCCGGGATACTCGTGATAGACGACGTCCACGCCCGCCTCGCGCAGCCGGTCCGCGTAGAGCCGTCCCTCGTCGCGCAACGGATCGAAGCCGGCGGTGATGACGAGCGCGGGCGGCTGCCCCGAGAGATCGGCGGTGCGCACCGGCGATGCGCGCGGATCCGTCCGATCCGCCTCGCCCCGCAGATACTGCTGGGCGTACCACAGGATGCGATCGCGCGGGATGACGTGGCCGTCCACGAGGTCGCGATGCGAGGGCGTGTCGTAGGAGAAATCGACGGCGGGATAGATCAGCACCTGGCAGGTGGGCACGGGCAGCTCGGAGCGGGCAGCGAGCTGAGACACCACGGCCGAGAGGTTGCCACCCGCCGAGTCTCCCGCCACGGCCACGCGGCTGGGGTCCGCGCCGATCTCGGGCCCGCGCGTTCGGAGAAAGCGATAGGCGGCGAGGCTGTCCTCCACCGCGGCGGGAAACTTCTGCTCGGGGGCCAGACGATAGTCCACCGCCACGACGAGCGTGCCGGAGTGCCGGGCGAGCCGCGCACAGAGCCCGTGATGGGTCTCCAGATCGCCCTGCACCCATCCGCCGCCGTGCAGGTAGACCACGGCGGGGAGCGCGGCGCCCGTCGCGCCCACCGGATCGTACACGCGGGCGGGAATCGTCGCGCTGGGCCCGGGAATGGTGATGTCCTCCACGCGCGGCAGGGGCGGCGCCGGCTCGTCCATGAGTGACACCATGGTGCGGAGCTGCTGGCGCAGCTCGGGGAGCGGCGGGAAATAGCCGGGGACGCGGATCGACTTGACGAACTCACCCACGATCTGCGCCTTGGGGTCCATGGTGCGGCCACCGATCCTGATGCGCTGCCCCTCGAGGAAGCGGAGCGCCTCCGCCTCGCTCATGGCGGTGTGGGCGAGCTCCAGCGTGGTGGTCGTCTTCGATGCGCTCATGGATCCCTCCGAGCCGTGTGATGCCCGGCATTATCGCGGCTTTTCTCCGCGTGGCAAGCGGCGCCGTATAATCGCCGGGCCGTCATGATCGCCCTCGCCGAGTGCACTCACCTGGAGGCCGCGCGGCTCGCGCGCGATGCCCGAAGCGTCGTCCTCTTTCCCTTGGGCGCGGTGGAGGAGCACGGCCCCCACCTACCGCTCCTCGTGGACTGGCTGGGCGCCGAGGAGCTGGCCCGGCGCATCGCGCCGCACCTCGCGCGCGCGGGCTTTCGCCCTGTGCTGGCACCCTCGCTGCCCTATGGCGTGAGTACGCTGGCCGACGACTGGGCGGGCACGGTCTCCCTCTCGCGCTCGTTGGTGACGCGCCTCATCGTCGAGGTGGTACGTGCTCTCGTGCGCCCCGGCTTCCGCCGGTTCGTCCTCGTCAACTACCAGGCCGATCCCGGGCATCTCCGCGCCATGGCCGCCGCCCGGAATCGCCTCGGGCGGCTCCGAGGGGTGCGGATCGCCTTCGCGGGCTTCGCGCCCGATCGCGCCGCCAACGCGGCCATGGTGGATCCGCGCGTGTACCGGCTCCTCCGGAGCCCGCGGCCGGAGGCCGAGTGGCATTCGGGAGAGCTCGAGACGGCGATGGTCCTTGCCGCGCGTCCGGAGCTCGTGCGTCGCGCGCTCGCGCGGAGACTGCCGCCCGCCTGGGTGGATTTCCGCGCCCGTCTTGCCGGCGGCGCCCGCCGCTTCCGCGACATCGACGGCCGGACCCAGGGCTACTTCGGCTGGCCTGCCGCAGCCCGTCGTGAGACGGCGCTCCGGGTGATGCGCCTGCGCGGCCGGCTCATTGCCGCCCACGTGATCGGCGCCTTCGGCGGACCTCGCCGGAGCCGCGCCCGCTCGTGACTAGCGCGAGGCGCGCTTGTCCGAGACGATCCGCCCTTCCTTGAAGACGAGCAGGAGCTGGCGCAGGTTGGTAATGCTCTGCAGCGGATCGGCGGCCACCACGATCAGGTCCGCGAGCTTGCCGGGCTCAACCGTGCCGAGGTCCCCGCCCATGCCGCACAGCTCCGCGGCGTATCGCGTCGCAGCCAGCAGGGCCTGCCACGGCGTCGCGCCTGCCTTCACCCACAGTCCCAGCTCGAGGAGCGCCGCTTCTCTGAGCGGGCGGATGTCCGAGCCGAGAGCCATCTTCACGCCGGCCGCGAGGGCCTGCTGGAAGTTCTTGCGGTGCGTCTCCGCGGCCATGTCCGCGCGACGGCAGAGATCGGGCGCGGGGCCTCGCTCGGCAACCCAACGGCGCTCCCACTGATCGGAGGCCTGCTCGGGGGTGAGGTGCGAGATGGCGAGCGTGGGCACGTACCACGTGCCGTGGGCGCGCAGGCTCTCGATGCTCTCCGCGTCCATGATGTAGCCGTGCTCCACGCTGTGGGCGCCGAGCCGAGCCGCCGCCTGCACCGTCTCCGGGCTAGCCGCGTGGGCCATGACGCGGAAGCCGCGCCTCTTGCAGATCGCGAAGGCCGCCTCCAGCTCCTCGTCGAGCAGGAAGGCCTGCCAGTGGCGGTCCCACGCAGGACCCATGATGCCGCCGGTGAGGTTGAGCTTGATGTGATCGACCCCGTTCTTGATCTGCTCGCGGATGGCGCGAACGAAGCCGTACGGCCCGTCGCACTCGCGGGCGTGGCCGGAGGTGAGGAAGTGGCCGCCCGTGGTGGTGAGGAAATAGCCGGAGGCGAAGAGTCGCGGACCCACGTACTGGCCAGCATCGAAGGCCCGCTTCCA
>DATGCY010000673.1:0-12022 GCA_035311385.1 Candidatus Methylomirabilota bacterium | reverse complement strand
CGATACACGCCAGCCGAGCGGGCCCTAAGTCAATCGCGTCCTTCATGATTCCTCCTCCGACGTAGAGGACGTAACAGGATGGAAGTACAGCGCGACGACCTTACATCAACCGGGCAGATGTGGAAACGGCGAATTCTCTCTCGGCTCCCAGCCCGGGATGGAAGGATGGAGTCTGCTGAGGCTCGTCTTGGCGGCCTAGCCAAGGATTACCCTTCTTCCGCCTCCCCACGTTTATTGGCCGTTGCAATCCGCTGCTTCTAGCTCCTCGAGGAACACCAGCATCACCGCACCGCACTGGCAACTGACAGCGTCGGACCAGTTTACAAATTCCACGGTCGTCGGTAATCAGGTGCTGGCTACAAGAGCGATTTTGCGCGAAATCGGTGAGTGGCCTCTATTTTGCCCCCTGCGTTCCAACAGAAAATTCTGCCAGGGGGCGAAAGATGCTGATCAGGATGGAGGTAGTCGAGTTCACCAGCAAGCACCGACCAGCCCATCGTGCGTGGAATCGGCCCGAGGTTGCGGAGGGGACCACGCTGTACGCGATCGAGTACTCGAAGGGAGGTTACTTTACGTACTCTTACCGGAGCCGTGAGGCCGCTGAGTACATGAAGCGTACGATGATCGCGGAAGGCACCGACACGGACCAGCACTACGGCTTCAACGTCGTGGGTGATGTCCACCGCACGATCACGAGCGGATTGGGGGTGAAGTGATAGCGAAATCGAAGCGCACGGACCCATATCGCCGACGCTGACGGACGACTGCACCTAGACGCCGACAGCGGTCTCCCCGCTGCGGTATCCTTGCCGGACTGTGTGGACGCTACTTGACGACCTTGACGCTTTCTACCTGGAGCACCGCCGCTGTGGCAAGTTGGATGCCCACGTCGAGGACAGACGCGAGTGGATCATCTCAGGCGGACACTTCGACGAGGCTGGCGAGTTCCCGGAGGACAGCATGGGGCCGAAGGCCCGCGCGGCTGTGGAGTTCATCGAGCGGAGAGGCAAACGGGCCATCATGATCCCTCTCGACTATCTCCAGGACGCCATCGCGGGACGCACGGGCACTCACGTGGTCGACGACTGAGCGCAGCTCACACGAGCACCGAGCACGGGACAGGGGGGCTTCATGCAGGAAACGTCGGCGGGTGAGTATCGCGTCCGGCTGTGGGTACCCGGGGACTGGAACGCCTTCTTCGGCTTCTTCACCAACGTCGCGCTCAACGTCATCGTGCTCACGGGGCTATCGCTCGGCGTTGTCAAACTCCCCACCGAAATCGTCTTCGGGCGCATCCTGCCCGCCCTCGGCATCGCGCTGCCCATCGGCAACATCTACTATGCCTACCTCGCGTACCGGCTGGCCAAGCGCGAGGGGCGGGACGACGTCGCCGCCCTGCCGTATGGGCCAAGCGTGCCGCAGTTCTTCATCTGCGTATTTGTCGTCATGCTCCCGACGCTCCTCGCGACCGGCGACCCGATCAAGGCATGGCGGGCGGGGCTGACGTGGGCCTTCGTCATCGGTGTCATCGTGCTCATCGGCGCCTTCGTGGGCCCAACGATCAGACGGTTGACCCCACGGGCGGCCATGCTTGGGTCACTGGCCGGGACCGCGCTCGCCTTCATCTCGATGCGCCCCGCCTTCCAGAGCTGGGAGCTGCCGTGGATCGCCTTCATCTCGCTCGGCATCGTGATGATCAGCTGGATGGCACGGGTCCGGCTCCCCTGGGGCATCCCCGGCGGGCTCGCGGCCGTCGTCATTGGCACCGCGATCGGCTGGATCACCGCGCTCCTCGGCTGGAGCGGCTACATGCAACCGTCACGCGTCTCCCAGGCCTTCGTCCATTTCGGTCTTCACCTGCCTTTCCCGACGGGGGACGCGTTCGTGGGGATGGCGGAGGTGATGCCCCTCCTCATCACCGCCATACCCCTCGGCATCTACAACTTCACAGAAGGCATGAACAACGTCGAGAGTGCCTCGGCGGCCGGCGACAACTACAGTCTGCGTAACGTCCTCCTCGCCGACGGCATCGGCGCCGTCGTGGGCGCCACGCTCGGCAGTCCTTTCCCGCCCGCGGTGTATATCGGGCATCCTGGCTGGAAGTCGATCGGGGGCCGCGGCGGGTACTCGCTGGCCACCGGCATCTGCATCAGTCTGATCTGCTTCTTGGGCCTCACGGCGCTTCTTGTCGCCGTGATCCCGCTCGTCGCCATCCTGCCCATCCTCGTCTACATCGGGGTCGTCATCACCTCCCAGGCTTTCCGGGAGTCTCCGCCCGAGCACGCGCCCGCGGTGGTGCTCGCCATCATCCCGAGCATTGCCGTCTGGGGCCTCGGGCTCGTGGACGGTACGCTGCGCGCCGTCGGGACGACGGCGGAGCAGCTCGGCATGGCCAAGCTCGGAGGCGTGGGCGTCATCTATCGCGGCATGCAGCTTCTGGGCGGCGGCGCAGTGCTCGCGGGCATGATGCTGGGAGCCATCGCAGCGTTCATCATCAACAAGAACTTCAGGATGGCAACGTTCTACGCTCTGGGTGCCGCGGCACTGTCGTTCTTCGGCGTCATCCACGGCGAGAAGCTGGGGTGGGCCCAGTCCTGGCCCGTAGCGCTGGGCTACCTGCTCCTGGGCACGTTGTGCGCCATCATGGCGTTGCGTGAGGGCGCCGGTGAGGTCGCGGACCACACGGCCGCCGCCAAAGCCGCAGCGGCTCGCTAGAACGTAGTCGTGGCGGCAGTCTGCGCCCTTAGCGGCTAAAGTTTTGGCCCTGGACAGGAACAATCACCTGAGTGCGTGAGCGCACGTACGGCGCGAACTGGTACCAGCCACGCATGGTGCGGAACTCCGCAGTGGTGATCGCGTCCGGACTGTCCAGCTCGTAGATCGTCGTGTAGATCCGTCTTGCCACTCGCTCCGTCTTGCCGGCCGCGCTCTCCGTTATCTCACCCGTGGCTACATATCGCCGGCCGCGCAGCACTCCAGGGCATTTGAGCGCGTCCGGCAGGTGAACCGTGTCGTACCACCGATTCCACTCGGCTTCGACCGCCGCGTCCACCTCGGCGGTCACGACCAGCAGGCACGCAGGGAACTCGGACATTGCGCTCTCCTTGCTGCTGAGGCTCGGGAACTGCGGGCGAGCGAACCAGCGCTACTTCGGTCCGAACACATCAATGGCGATGCGACCGGCGTTGACCGCGCAGGGCCAGCCGGCATAGAACGCCACGTGCGTGATCAGCCCCTTGAGCTCGGTCTCCGTCACCCCGTTGTCGAGCGCCCTCTGCATGTGGCCGCGCATTTCGTCGGTTCGATAGAGCGCCGCCAGCATGGCCACGGTGATCAAGCTGCGGTCACGCTTGCTGAGGTCGGGATGCTCCCATACGTCACCGAACAGCACGTCGTCGCGGAGCTGCCCCAGCTTGGGAATGAATTCGTACACCGTAGGCTTTTTCTGAGCCATGTGATCTCCTCGTGCACGCGCTGGCGATGGAGAGACGTCGTCTCGTCGTACGGGCTGCCGGTAAAGATATCAGAGAGCGCGGGCGCTGGCGACTCAGCCAGTCGGTCTCGTCGCCACGATCGAGCGGATCTCGTCCATGGCCAGATCGTGACCGACCCGACTCGCCCTCGGGCCCGATGGTGCGACCCCCGGCCCCGCGATCCCGGGATGCTCCGGGCGGAGCGTCAGCCGCCGATCTTCCTGCCCACGTCCGCGATACCGTCGCCGATGCCCCTAATGGCTCTCCCGACGGCGTTCGCGCCCATCTTCGCACCCCGACCGGCCGTGTGGACCGCGTCGACGGCGGCCTGCGCTCCCGTATCCAGCTTGCTCCCCGTCCACCTGGCCGCGCCCTCGAGCGCCGACGAAGCATGGGTGATCGAGGTGGTGGCATCCTTGCCGGCCTTCTGCTCCTGCTCGGCTGTCGCGTGCCAGGCCGTGGCGAGCGCGTGGTCGGCCTTGGCGAACGCTTTCTTCAAATCGTCAGGCGACGTCACCGCCCCCTTCTTGACGTTCGCGCTCAGTCGGTCGAGATCGTCGGCCGCCTTCTTCACTCCCGCCGAGGCGTTCTTGGCCACCTTCTTCTCCTGCGTGTGCAGATAGGTTGCCGCCTTCTTGATGTGCTCCGAGGCCTCGTTCATGTCGCCCTTGACGAACGACTCGTGGGCGCTGGCCATGCTCTTGTCAGGCTCTACCTCGGGGGCGCCGGTCGCCTGCGCGTAGGCCGTCGCGACCCCGGCCATCAGCACGACGACGACGCATATGCTCCATACCGAGAACCATCTGCTGATCATCTGCGTTCCTCCTCGGGCAGAGGTGGTACATCACAACGACGCATCAAGATACATCGGGGCGGGAGCACAACGCTCGGTCTCGCTCGGGAAGCAGTCTCCCTTATCCGGTTGGTCGGTCGGCCGCGGCGCGATGCCCACTGGTCTTCAGCGAACGCAACTCCGTTCACCCACGCGCTTCGTCTGCCGAAGCAGCAGGTGCTGTGGCTTAGGCATTCTGCGGCGCATCAGAGGAATCCAGACCAGCAGACTGTGCAAATCGTCTTGACAGGCGACTGTCCCAACCCCCTCGTGACGCCGCCCGACCAACAACCGATCGGCTTCTGGGGAGGCGAGAGTGACTATTCTCGATCGCTCGCATCCTCGTCGTCCCGATCGCCACTCTCGGGTCGCCTCACGATGGTGACCTCTGAAGTCGAACCGCGGTCAGGCGTGGGCGCCGTGTCCCGCCGGCAGCTCGGCGAGCTCGATGAGCACGTTGCCCGTCGAAGCCGGATCGAGGAAGGCGATGCGGGCACCGCCGTGGCCGATGCGCGGCGTCTCATCGCGGAGCTTCATCCCCTTCGCCCGGAGTTCAGCGAGGGCGCCGTCGATGTCTTCCACCTCGAAGCAGATGTGAAAGAGCCCGGGGCCCTTCTCATCGATCCATCGCGTCACACCTGACTCCGGGCCCTGGCCCTCCAGCAGCTCGATGTACGTCTCGCCGACCGGGAGCATGGCGAGGCGCGTCTGGCCGATCTGCTCCTCGTAGTCGAGGCGCAGGCCGAACGTGTCCCGCAACAGGTCGATCGAGGGCTGCAGCGCCTGTACGGCGATGGCGATGTGCTCCACGCGCTTGATCTTCATGGCGTCCTCTCTCCTGAGTCCCTTCGTGTGCTGCGTCCCGGACGGGCCCGGGGAATCAGTCCCGAGTATTCTGGGCGAGCCTCAGTCTCTCATGGCACGCATCGCTCCCGTCACCGGCAAGGCTGATGTCCACGCTGAGTATCATGCCGTCGGGCATCCGGCTGAGCGGTGGTCCATCGACCATCGCCGTCGGGCTGGAGTTGACAATGATTCCCTGCGCTTGACTCGTCCCGCGCGCTCTGACAGGATCGGCGCGCGATGCAGCCGGTCCGACTACGTGCAACTTGCTCTCAGCGTCGAACCATCGTGACACCGATTCGGCTGCTCGAGCGTGGGGATGGAAGCTACAGCCGCTCGGGATCCAAGACCTCTGCGAGATCGAGGGAGCATTCAGGACCGCGACGGCTGCCCGCAGGGGCGCCTTGCTCGTCGTTGCCCACGCGGTCTTCGACCGGAACGCACCGGAAATCGTGAAGCTGGCCATCACCACTCGACACTCAGAAAGGGGAACAAGGATGAGAGTCGGGATCAGGCGTTTTCTGAGGGCAAGGCACAACGTGCGACCCGCACGGGTACCGGTGATGCTCGTGACGCTCGCAGCCTGGCTGGCTGTCGTTTTCGCCCTGGCGACGGGGGCCGGCGCGGGGGGCGCGGTCGGCACCTCGTTCCCGGCCGACTTTCCTGTCATTATCGACGAGTCCCTCGGTGTACCGGTCATCGGTTTCGGGGCCGGGGGCCCTGTCGAGCGCACCCCGGTCATCTTCCTCCATGGCAACAACGACACCCCGTTTCCTACTGCGTGCAACCCGTTCGGCAGCGTGCACGCGTTCGCGCAGTTCTTCGCGAATCAGGGGTATTCGCCGAGCGAGCTGTGGGGCCTCGGCTACCAGGGCGACCAGTGCGACCTGATCCAGAACCCGACGAACCGGTCGGGGAAGGCGCACTCGACGCTGGCCAACGTCCCGGACCTCCGGAGGTTCGTCCAGGCGGTGCTCGCCTACACGCGCGCGAAGCAGATCGATATCGTCGCCCACAGTCTCGGGGTCACGCTCACGCGCGAGTGGTTGCGTCAGGACCGCGCCTACCACGTTGTGCGCCGATTCGTGGCGATCGACGGCCCGAACCACGGGATCATCAACTGCTCCCCGTCACCCTCGAACTACTTTCAGGCTCCGGCGCTCGGCGGGTTCACTCCCGACAGCGCCGTGTGTCAGGAGTACGGCTCGCCCGACACGCCGCTGCTCAGCCAGCTCAATCGCGGCAGCGAGACGCACGGGTCCACGCGCGTCCTCGTGATCCGCAACGCGGACACGAGCTTTGTCTACTTCTCGCGGCAGGACGGCATCTTTGCCGCGGTGCCCGCCGAGGACCGCGACGGCAATCCGCACGACTTCTCGGAGAGCGCGACTCTGAAGGGGACCGACCAGCTGGACCTGATCGGCCAGGGACGGAATGACCCGATCCTGGGCACGGCTCATCTCGGCATTCTGGCCTCGCCCGACACCTGGGGAATCACCCTCGACTTTCTGACGAATCCCTCGCCGCGCCGCTAGCGTCCTGAGTTGGAGATTCGATGATGACAAGATCGCATGACGCTGGCGAGGATCTTTCAGAGGTGAGTGGGACTTGGCGTGAGCTCCTCCCAGTAGGCCAATGTCTCACATCGAGGGTTTTGTAGGACCACGACACGCGGGATGAAGATCGGCAACCTCTGCGGTTCGGTCCGGAGTTCGTCGACGGCACCCCGCCCATCAGAACGAAGGCTGCTCGCCATGCCCGAGTCGTCGACTACTCTTGCACGAAAGATCGCTCTGCCGGTGAGCCCAGTGTCGATGAAGACACGCGGGCAGCTGGCTGCGCAGCCGAACGCGTGGGCTGCTTTGCTTCAGTTGCAGCGACAACATGGCAATCAGTTTGTGCAACGCTTCTTGCGAATCGCCGGGAGCGCCGAGGGTGATGAGCCGGTGACGCCGAAGGTAGAGCGGGCCATCGAGAGCAACCGTAGCGGTGGACAATCACGAGACCGCGATATTCAGGCGCAGAGGGGGCCCGCCACGAGCACGGATTTCAGCGGCGTGCGGATGCACACCGGCCAGGGTGCCGATGGATTGAATCGGCCGCTCGGCGCCAAGGCATTCACGACCGGGAAGGATATCTCCTTCAGGGGAGGAGCGTTTCAACTGGGAAGCTCGAGCGGGCGAGGGCGAACGAGACATGAACGCCCAGAAGCGGAGGCTGGCCCCAGAGGCGGCCTTCATACCACCGAAGCACCCGCGCGCCTGTCGCACCAGCTCACCCACGGTGTACAGCAGACCAGCGAGACGGCGAGCGCCACCCCTCGATCGAGCGCATTACAGCGCAAAGTGATCCTCAAGGGCGCCGAGATGCCGGCGAAGGATCGCCGCGCTTTTCTCAAGGGGCACCGATGGAGCAACGCTTCGCGGGCGGCGGCGATCATGGAGGACATGGCGGCGGCAGGAGACGCATTCGACTTCGCCGACGAAGACGAGCTGAAAAGCGAAATCGACAAGCGCTTGTCCACCGTGGGGCACATGGAGGAATCGCAGCAGACGGTCGAAAAAGTGCCCGGAGATAAACGGGCAGCTTTCGGCTATCCCTTCACGGGAGCGAGCGCCGTGTACGGGCCGAGGGTGAACTACGCGGCCAGAGAATACTGGGAGCAAGCGACGCCGGACGACTATGCGGAGCGGACGGACAAGGCGAAGAACAAGGAGCTCATGAGTAAGCCGCGTCACCAGAGATGCACCGTGTACGGAGACCAGTGCGACCCGTATATCTGGAAGCTGTCGGACAAGGGCAAGAAAGACCCGTACCATGCCATCGTCTATCTCTTCGTTCCACAGCCACCCTCCAAGCGGGCGTTACTGCATTGCGACTACCTCATTTCCCTCGTGAATTTCATGTCGCTGGCCGACTCGATTGGTGCCGACGAATTCAACAAGCGCATCGCCGCATTTGGCGCCGACAAGATCGTCCTAAAAACCAACCTCCTGATGGATCTGAACGTCAGCACATTCGAAAGAGATCCCAAAGGGGAATTCACCAAAACTGCCAAGAAGGGCTTGGGAAGCATGCAGCGCGTGAGCCCGTCGTCGGAAGCCGACCTGGTCATCGGCGATCACGTCATTTTCTACAATCACATCGCGTACGATGTCATCAATGCCAATGTCGGAAACGCGTGGCGACTCGAGAATGCCGTGCTCGTCGGCAAGGACAAGGGCAAGGATGTATTTCTCGGACACGGGTCCGGATACAAGACCGCCGATCAAATGCACGAGAAGCTCGCCGAGGAGTTCAACAAGGTTGCGGGAATGGCGCTGGCCCTGGTGGCCAAGACGAAGTCCCGCGACAAGAAGGCGCAGGCGGCGGCCCAGGACGAGCTCGCCAGCAAGTTCAGCGTCAAGCCGGTCGGGAAGGAATGGCACATTCAGGGTACGCCGAGCTTGCTGACGTTCTTTTCCTGTGCACGCGCCATCGACGAGAAGCTCAGAGCGATCAAACCGGCGGAAGTCGTCGGGCTCAGGCATCCCTGCGATTCGTCCAAGATGTACGCCGTTGAGCGTCCGATCGAGTCGGCCAAATGAGGAAGAGGCGTTGAGCATCATTCACCACGTATGGTGGGGCGATTGACATCGCGCCCCCTCAGGCATTGACTGGCGGCATGATGGCTTCTGCAGACGTCGTGGTCATCGGCTCCGGCGCGTTCGGCGCCAGCGCCGCCTATCACCTGGCACGGCGGGGCGCCCGGGTCGCTGTGCTCGAGCGGACACGGCTCGCCTCGCAGACCTCGCCCCGGGCCGCCGGGCTCACGAGCCAGGTCCGCGCCACGCCGGCTTTGACGCGCCTGGCCCAGCGCGCGGTCGTCAAGCTCGCCGCCTTCACCGACGAGACGGGCCAGCCGCTTCGCTTCACCCAGAGCGGAGCGTTGAAGATCGCGCGCACGGAGCGCGATGCCCAGCAGCTCTCGGAGGAAATCTCGCGGGGCACCGCTGCGGGAGTGCCCATCGAGCTCATCTCCGTCGTCGAGGCGCGCCAGCGGCTGCCCATTCTCCACGAGCGCGGCATCGTGGCGGTCACGTGGAGCCCGACGGACTGCAATGTCGAGCCGAGCGAACTGCCCATCGGGTACTGCCGCGCCGCAGAGAAGCTCGGCGCCGTCATGCTCGCGCAGACGCCCGCCACGGGCTTCGAGCTCGGCGAGCGCGGCGTGGAAGGCGTCCGGACGCCGCATGGCACCATCGCGACGCGCGTGGTCGTGGATGCGGCCGGCGGTTGGGCGCGAGCGGTGGCAGCGCAGCTGGGCAGTCGCGTGCCGATCGTGCCCACTCGGCACCAGCTCCTCATTACCGAGCCGATCCCCGGGGTAGGGCCCGAATTTCCGATCGCGCGCGTGATCGACGCGAACGTGTACGTGCGCCAGGAGCGAGGCGGGCTCATGCTGGGGGGGTACGAGTCCGATCCACTCCAGGTCGACGTGGAGGCGTTGCCGCCATCGTTCGACATGGCCGAGTTGCCCCTCGACATCGAGGTGTTGTGGCGGCTCGCCCGCAGCGTGAGCGAGCAGTTTCCGATCTTCCAGGATCTCGCCATCCGCGTGGCCGAGCACCGTGGTGGCCTGCCGACCCTCACCCTGGACGATCGCTACCTGGCCGGTCCCGTGCCTGGCGTAGACGGCGCCTGGGTCATGGGTGGCTGCTGCGTGGGCGGTCTCAGCGTGTCCCCGGCGCTCGGCGAGGCCATGGCAGAGTGGATTCTCGACGGGACGACCACGCTCGATCTGTCCGAGATCTCGCCCGCGCGCTTCGCCGGGCAGGACCTCTCCGAGGCCGCCCTGCGCGAGGGATGCCGCCGCGCCTACGCCACGCACTACCGCACCGGCGCGGATACGGCACATGGCTAAGAGAGATCATCGGCACACGCTCGCCGTGACCTGGGAGGACGCATGTCGAATGACGACGTCTATGCGGCCGGCTTGCTGAATCGAGCTCTGGATCCGGCCACGCAGCCACCCGAGATCCAGGCCTTCCTTCGCGCGGAGCTCGAGCTCCTGCAGGACGTGGTAGCCGAGGGCATGCGGGTACTCGATGTTGGCTGTGGAACCGGGCGGCATCTCCTCTCGCTCGGGGATCGCGTCCGCCTTGGGGTGGGCGTGGACTATGAGCATAGCTACATTGCCGCGGCGCACCGGAGAACCCCTGGTCGCTCTGTGCACTTCATCGTTGGGGATGCCACGGCCATTCCGCTCGTCGCTTGCTTTGACTACGCGATCTGCCTCACGAACACGTGGGGGACCATGAATGACAAGCA
Source organism: Candidatus Methylomirabilota bacterium (assembly GCA_035311385.1). GTDB lineage: Bacteria > Methylomirabilota > Methylomirabilia > Rokubacteriales > CSP1-6 > AR37. Next base: position 1,564 of record DATGCY010000673.1, on the reverse strand, counting down.
GGGCGTCCTCGAAGAGATGCGACGCCTGGCTCCCCAGCCTCGCACGCGGTTGCTATCGGTGTACGCGGCGGCGTCGGTGCCGGCGCGGCGCGAATGGTATCGCCGCTTGGAGCATGTCGTCCTGGAGGAGACCGACGATTACCTCATGACAGAGGGCGGCTTTCGGTCGGAGCACTTCAGTGAGGCACGCCTGCGGAGCCTCGTGGGCGAGTGTGCCGTTCGCCCCCTCGCCGGCATTGCCTACGTCGTCACGTTCTGATTCGCCACCCCGCGCAGTTCGCGGGTGAACAAGAGGCGGGAGCGCTCTAGTCTGTACTGAGTCGGAATAGTGTTGACACTTGTGACGGGCAACAGTGAGGGCCATCTGGCCTATCGTTCCCAGAGTGACAACCCCCTGCAAGGGACCACTTTGGGAGGATCGGCCGATGACCCTCGACGAGAAGGTACACGGACTGCGCCTGCATGTCATCCGGCGCGCTCAGGAGCTGGGCAATGTCAGTCGGGCGTGCCGGGAAGCGGGGATCTCCCGCGCGCTGTTCTACCGTTGGCACCACCGGCTGGAGCGCTACGGGATCGACGGCGTGCATCCACGTCGATATCGGGCCCGCCCCGGCCGGCCCGTCGAACTGGCCCCGGAGACGGAGCGGCTGGTGCTGAGCGTCGCGGTGAGTGCGGCGACGTGGGGCGCGAGCCGCATCGCCGCCTATGTCGGGCGACACTGGGGCCTGCGCGTGGCTCCCAGTACCGTGCAGCGGGCGCTGCGACGCGCGGGCTTGGCGACGCGGCGCCAGCGGCTGACCGTGCTCGAGCACCACGCGGTGCGGACGGCGGGCCTGTTGACCGCGCGCACGCGCCAGCAGCTCTGGCGCGCGCGGCATGGCCAGACGCGCCACGTCGAGGCCCGCACGCCGGGCGAACTGGTCTGTCTGGATACCTTCTACATCGGTCAGCTCAAGGGCGTGGGCAAGGTGTGGCAGATCACGGCCTGCGATGCTGCCTGTTCCTATGGCGTGGCCTGGCTGCTCCCGGCGCATACCGCCACGGCCACCGCCCACTTCCTGCGGACGATCCTCCTGCCCCACTATCGACGCGCTGGCTGGCGGGTGCAGCGCGTGCTCACCGATGGCGGGCCTGAGTTCCATGGCGCGTTCGATGCGGCCTGTCGCCAGCTCGGGCTCCGCCACACGCGGACCAAACCGCGCCATGCCTGGACCAACGGCTTCGTGGAACGTCTGCAGGGCACCATCTTGCAGGAGCACTGGCGCGTGGCCTTCCGCCGGCGCTACTTCACGAACCGCGCGGCCTTGCAGCGGAGCCTGGACGGTTTCCTGCGTTTCTACAACTACGAACGCTCTCATCACGGCTACCGCCTGCGCGGCCAGACGCCCGCCGCGCTTTTCTGGGGCGCAGTCCACGCCTGATGCGATCTGCCGCTCTGGGACGATCCACGTGTCAACACCATTTCGAGTCTGGACACTCTAGAGGAACCGACTTCTAGCCAAAGCGGTATCTCGGGGGTAGGGATACTCCGACCATATCTCCGGGGATATACGGGATACCCCCA